>WFXT01000114.1 GCA_015490475.1 Bacteroidota bacterium | reverse complement strand
GCTATACGCTTATGATTAATTGCATTTTTCATTATTTTACAAACATATCAAATTTAGATTTTGAGCTTTAGTTCAAATTCCTTACCTTTGATTAATGAACGTGTAAATACAATGTGATGACTAATAAGAACATACTAAACGTAAAAGCCATAGCAGTTGGTTTATTGGCTACTTTTTTACAA
Organism: Bacteroidota bacterium; assembly: GCA_015490475.1. Classification (GTDB taxonomy): domain Bacteria; phylum Bacteroidota; class Bacteroidia; order JAADEI01; family JAADEI01; genus JAADEI01. The sequence goes on along the minus strand of WFXT01000114.1, from coordinate 3,679 downwards.
TTTGCTATAGCACAAAATGCCATTTTTAGTTCAGAGCCAGAAATTGATTCATTAAAATCATGGCGAGCCCCTGTGAGTCTCATTAACAAACAGAGCCTACTGCGAAGCACTGGCGACACGGTACTTAATGACTCCACTATTTATTATCAAGGGGATGCAACAGGTTTAAATTGGGAAAAGAGCCAAAAATATATATACGAATACAATTCTGAACATCTTATCACAACGGCAACCTATTATAATTGGGACAATGTGCAAAATTCATGGACACCCAATTACAAAGAGACATATACATACGACAATTCAAACAGAATAATAGAATACGTTGGTCAGTTGTGGAATGGCTCCTCATGGGAAAACGATTCCAGAGAAATAATAGAATATTCCAGTCAATTTCCTACCAAAGTTACCAAAAGCACAAGTTACAACTGGGACAATGGCACTCAGCAGTGGATACCTTCAGCTAACAGGCTATATTCTTATGATGCACAGGGCAACAGGACCGAATACATATCACAAACATGGGATAATGTTAATAATTCATGGGAAAACAATTTCAGATATATCTACACGTATGATGCAAATAACAACAGAACTAAATGGGAAAGGCAGAATTGGAACACTGGTACAGCATCGTGGGAACCGCAATGGCGTTATCTATATGTTTATAACTCCTCAAATCAAAAGACCCAGCAAACTTATGAAACTTATGATGCTATGTCTTCAGCGTGGGTCCCTTCCAATAGATACAATTATACCTATAACTTACAGGGTTTGTTAAGCGAACGGGTCAGGCAAGTATGGAATTCGGGCACCTCGTCATGGGACAATGCATCCAGAGAAGTATATACATACAATTCACAAGGGCTAAGAACACTATGGGAATCCTTCTCATGGAATGGTGCTTCATGGGATCCTACCCTAAAAAGGGAATACCAGTATGACCAAAATGGAAATCAAACTTATTACCTGCGACAGTCATGGAATGGTGCCTCGTGGGACAATAATAGACAGCACTTTTATGTTTATCTTAACAATAACTTAATCAACAGACAGGAACAGACGTGGGACAACGTCAATGGCGTCTGGCAAAATGACCGCAACTATCTGTATGATTACGATGAAAATGGCAACCCAATTTTTTACTTAAGGCAACTCTGGAATTCGGTAAGCAATTCATGGGAAAATGATGGTCAAAGTTTTTATGCTTACGACTCTCTTGGATATATAACAAGGCGTGCTTATGAAATATGGAACTCAACAGATATGGTGTGGAACAAAGACTACAGGTATGACTACTTCTATTCTTATCCCTTGATACTGGGAATAGAAAATGCACTTGAATTGAGTGACCTAACAATGTTTCCAAATCCTGTTAGAGATTTCTTAATCATAGAAGGGGAATCTCTTTCAGGGATTGAATTGATCCAGATCAGAGATATTTCAGGTCGTCTAATAAGACAGGTTTTAGTTGAAAATAATTGGCTTCAAATTGACGTGTCTAACCTTCATTCAGGAAAATATCTCGTTGAATTGTACAATCAGCAAAGCAATAAATTTTCTCTAACATTTATTAAGCAGGACTAAATTTCATACAGCAACATTAGGAAACCATATAATACTTATACACATTTCATTATTTAAAGTTTAATAACTTTGTAATTTGTCCAATTAGTTTAAATTTCATATATTTGTATTTGAACCCTTAAAATTGGCAACCAATGACACAGAAGTCCTTACCAAGGTCTGTGGCAATCTTGCTAATCATAGGTGCCATTTGGGGACAGTACACAAATGCACAGGACATGCTCCATCCGATTGATTCATTAGACAACTTTAAGCCCTACAGGAATTTTTCACTCAGGGGCTCTGCAGATACTGTACTTATGGACTCAACTGTTTACTATCAGGGCGACCCATCGGGGACAGTATGGGAACGAGACCAGAAGGAAATTTACTTTTATGACTCACAGCACAGAATAACGGAAATACAGTATCTTGCGTGGGATAACGTGCAAAACGAGTGGGTCTATGATTTTAGAGAATTGTACGTATCATACGACAATTATGGCAACAATATTGAATATATTGAACAATTCTGGGATGGCACTCAGTGGGTCAATGACATAAGGATAACGGTTGAATATTCTTCGCAATTTCCAGACAGAATGACACGCAGGGTTGAATACAACTGGGATAATGGCACTCAGCAGTGGATTTATTCCCTTCAAGTAGTCTATAACAGAGACAATCAGGGGAACATCACAGAATATTTGGTTCAAACATGGGATAATGTTAGCAACACATGGATAAATGACAGCAGACTTCTTTCAACCTATGATGCCAACGGCAACATGACAAAATATGAACGACAGGTGTGGAACACAGGCACGTCTTCATGGGAACCACAATGGCGTTATCTGTATGCTTACGACTCTAATAATAGGGAAGTGGAAAGAACCTATGAAACATACGACGTGGTTTCGTCCGCATGGGTTCCCAATACCAGATATAACTTCACTTATGACCTATCAGGCAACTTAACAGAACGAGTAAGGCAACTATGGAACAGTGGAACATCTTCGTGGGACAACTCATCAAGAGACGTTTACACTTACAATAGTCAAAACCTGAGGATTTTATGGGAATCTTTTGACTGGATAGGTGGGGCATGGGAACCCACATTTAGACGAGAGTATCAATATGACGACGATGGAAACAGAACATACTATCTTTTGCAATCATGGAACGGTGCTTCATGGGACAACGAACAACAATATTTCTATGTGTATTCCAATGGTTTAAGGATTTTCTACCAGAGGCAAACGTGGGATGCAATAAATGGGGTGTGGCAAAATGATATGCAACGTCTGTACAATTATGATGCAGATGGAAGGATAACTTTTGAACTCAGACAGTTGTGGAATTCTACAACAGACGCATGGCGAAACGCCTATAGGGCATTCTATTCATACGATTCACTTGGTTATCAGACCCAGTTTTACTCGGAATCATGGAACACGGCAGATGATAGATGGAATAAGTCATCCAGAAGAGACCATTTCTACCGCTATCCCTTAATTCAGAACATAGAGTATGTGAACCCTCTCTCTGAAATTACAGTTTTTCCAAATCCAGCCACAAATATCATCTATGTACAGAGCAACTCGTCAGAGCAAATTGAACTAATTCAAATCAGAGACGCCACAGGACGCTTGATATATCAAGAGCCAGTTTACGATTCGTGGTATCAATTAGATGTATCAGACTTGCCCGTAGGACAATATTTAATTGAAATCTATTCTGGAACAACGAGAACCATTAAAAAGATTACCAAGAAATAACTTATTAACATTGTCTTGTAACTTACCGCACAAAGCAAACACGGATGTAGTGTATTTTTACATAAAAAAGTTCTATGAAATTAACAGTAAAGCAAACTGAGATTATTCTTGTAGTATTAACGCTAAGCACTTTCCTGCTAAAAATGGTTATTTCAAATCCATTAATTTCTCAATTATTTCTAATATCCATAATGTCACTGGCTTTTTTCTATTTTATGTTTATGGTTTCGCTAATTAACTCTCCCAACAAGCACTTAGCAGATGCCATCAAGGACAGGTTGCTCAAAAGGGGATTCTGGAAACAAGATATTGAACCTTTTGCACAAATTCTCTTT
>WFXT01000113.1 GCA_015490475.1 Bacteroidota bacterium | reverse complement strand
CTGTTGTGGGCTATGATACATTAGAAGAAAGGACATATCCATTAATAGAGAGCCTTAACGACGGAATTGAACTTGCTTCTGCTAAGATTGTTAGTAATGATACTGCTAAATATCTAATACCGATTCCATTAACCATTCAATACCATCAAAAAGGAACTCTCAAATCGCCTTTTGTTATCATCAAGAATCCTAAGCAGGAAGGTTCATTTTCCCGAATTCTGCTAACACCTTCAAACCTAAAAGTTTATCTTTACATAGAAAAAATTAAGTGATTCATGTGTGGAATAGTGGGGTATCTGGGACCGAGACAGGCTGTTCCAGTTTTAATAAAAGGACTACAACGTCTTGAGTATAGAGGATATGACAGTGCTGGGATAGCAGTAGTTGATACGGTAGGAAAACTGCATGTCTTTAAACGTAAAGGGAGGGTTGCTGATTTGAAGCAGGCATTAGCTTCCCAAAACATAGATGCCCATATTGGTATTGGGCATACTCGCTGGGCTACACACGGTGAACCGAATGATATTAATGCTCATCCGCATGTATCTCAAAGTGGCAGACTGGCTATAGTTCATAATGGAATTATTGAAAATTATGATGTTATAAAGGCATTCCTTACTAAGAAAGGATATTCTTTCATGAGTGAAACAGACACAGAAGTTGTTGTTCAATTGATAGAATACTTTATGGATAGCAAGGGAATGGATACTTACGACGCTGTGCTATATGCTTTAAAGGAAATTGTGGGGGCTTATGCTATTGTAGTGCTGGACAGAGAAAATCCAGATATGCTGATTGCTGCACGTCAGAGTAGCCCTCTTGTGATTGGCTTGGGAGATGGGGAATATATAGTTGCTTCTGATGCAACGCCGATTTTGGAATATACACGCAAGGTTATATACATGGATGATGGCGAAATTGCAATAATTGATATTAACGAGGGAGTGGACTTGAGAAATATTGACAATAAAAAAGTCTCCGCAGAGGTTCAGGAATTGGAATGGGAACTGGAAGCCATTGAAAAGGGAGGTTTTCCTCATTTTATGCTTAAGGAAATCTATGAACAACCGAGGAGCTTGCAAGATTCAATGCGTGGAAGAATAAATGTTTCTGATAACATGGTTCGTCTCGGAGGTATAATGCCTTATCTGGATAGAATTTTGAATGCGCCTCGCATTTCTTTGTTGGGTTGTGGAACCAGTTGGCATGCCGCACTGGTGGGTAAATATCTCTTTGAGGACCTTGCTCGCATTCCTGCATATGTAGATTATGCCTCTGAATTTAGGTATCGTAATCCCGTTATCCTGCCCGATGATGTTTTTATTGCCATCAGTCAGTCTGGTGAGACTGCCGATACGCTTGCCGCAGTCCAATTGGCAAAGGAAGAAGGAGCATTGGTACTTGGCATTTGCAATGTCGTTGGATCTTCGCTGGCGCGTCTTACTGATGCTGGCGTTTATACACACGCTGGTCCAGAAATAGGAGTTGCTTCAACAAAGGCTTTCACAGCTCAATTACTTGTGCTTACTTTAATGGCTTTATTGTTTGGAAAAGAAAAAGGAACCATATCCGAGAAAAAACTGGCAAGAATTCTTGAAGAATTGGAAGACCTGCCAGAAAAAGTTCAAGCAATTCTTGAGAAATCAGACCCAATAGTTCAAGAGATAGCACACGAGTTCCAGAATGCAACTAACTTTCTTTACTTAGGGCGTGGTTATAATTATCCAGTTGCGCTGGAGGGAGCATTGAAATTAAAGGAAATTTCATACATACATGCTGAAGGGTATCCTGCCGCTGAAATGAAGCATGGACCCATAGCACTCATTGATGAAAATATGCCAGTGCTTATTATTGCCACTAATCAGTCTGCCTATGAAAAAATTGTTAACAATGCTATGGAGGTAAAATCCAGAAACGGACGCATAATTTCGGTAGTTAATGAAGGAGATAAGCATTTGAAAGAACTATCTGAGTATGTTATTGAAATTCCAGAAACAGAAGAGGTCTTAACACCTATTTTGACAGTCATTCCACTTCAATTATTAGCTTATCATATTGCTGTTTTGCGTGGTTGCGATGTTGATAGACCAAGGAATCTGGCAAAGAGTGTTACAGTGGAATGAAACCGAGAATTCTAAGGGTTCTCAATAGATTTAATATTGGGGGACCATCCCACAATGCAATTTATTTAACCAAGTATCTAACGGACGATTTTGAAACTTTGCTCATAGGAGGTGTTCCAGCAGCTGGTGAGGAAAGTTCTTTCCCGTGGACTGTGAAGCATAATGTTAATGCCCGAATGGTATCATGGTTAAGGCGTGAAATTCAACCTCTAACAGATTTAAAGGCTGTTTTTAAATTGAGAAGTGTAATAAATGATTTTAAGCCTGATATTATCCATACTCATGCATCCAAAGCTGGTTTAACTGCCCGCCTTTCCGCTTTGTCAAAAATTGCATCGCGCCCAATTATGGTACACACATTTCATGGAAATGTATTTTCTGGTTATTTCAATACTTTTATGAGCTCAATAGTGCTCAATACAGAGCGCTTCCTTGCCAAATATACAGATGCCATTATCGCTATAAGTCATTTGCAAAAGCGCGAGTTAGTTGAGAAGTATCGTATTGCTGATAGTGAAAAAGTATATGTTATAAAACTTGGATTTCCTTTGCAAAAAGTAGAGCCTGATGAGTCAAAAGCAAGGAAAATATTACAAGAAAGATTTGGCATTAAACCAGAATGGCGATTGATTGCGTTCGTTGGAAGGCTGGCACCAGTTAAACAACCAGAACTTTTTGTCAAAGCGGTTGCACCAATTTTACGAGAAGATCCTAATTGTAAGGCATTGATTATAGGAGACGGAACAGATGACTATAAAAACAAATTAATATTAGAGGGCAGGAAAGCAGGCATAAGTGTAGGCACGTCGCCACAAAATCATGTTTACATCTTAGGTTATGTAGAAGAAGTCCTTCCACTATATGCTGGTTTTGATGTTGTGGTACTAACATCTCGCAATGAGGGAACACCTGTAACGTTGATAGAAGCTCAAGCCATGAAAACGCCCATTGTTGCCACTGATGTTGGTGCCGTAAGAGAAACAGTATGTCCTGAGCTGCAGGATTTTGTTGTTGGACAGAAACCAGAAGAAATTACGAGGGCTATAAGGAAAGCCATGACTTTAAAGGGAAAGACACTAATGGAAAAAGCATGTCAATTTGCCATTGATAACTTTAGCGTTCACGAAATGGTGAGGAAAACAAAAGAACTATACATAGAATTGCTCAGGAGAAAGAACAGACAAGATGTGTAAGTTTGCTATTAACAAACTTGTAGGGATATGAAAAGCAGGGAGGAAGTTATTCAAGCTGCAATGGGTTGGAATTTGACTTCAGAAGAGGTGGACAGAATAATTGATATTTTGGGTAGGTTGCCTAATGCGGTTGAACTGGCTATGTTCGGAGTTATGTGGTCTGAACACTGCTGTTATAAAAATTCTCTGCACTGGTTGAGACAATTGCCAAAGGAAGGAAAACATGTTTTGAAGGGGGCGGGGGAAGAAAATGCAGGTCTGATAGACCTTGGAGATAATATTGCCTGTGCCTTTAAAATTGAGTCTCATAATCATCCTTCTGCAATTGCCCCCTATCATGGTGCTGCCACTGGCGTTGGAGGAATACATAGAGATATTTTTACAACTGGTGCCAGACCGATAGCAGCTCTGAACTCTCTTCACTTTGGACCACCTGAGGATAGACGTTCAGCATGGATAATGGATGGTGTCGTTCGGGGAATAGGAGATTATGGGAACAGTTTCGGGGTGCCAACAATTGCTGGTGAAGTCTATTTTGACGAGTGCTACAAAGTGAATCCTATCGTAAATGCTATGTCTGTGGGTGTCGTAGAGAAAGATAAGATAATTTCTGCTGTTGCTGAAAAGGCGGGATGGAAAGTGTTTATAGCGGGTGCGCCAACAGGGCGAGATGGTATTAAAGGCGCTGCTTTTGCTTCTGTTGACCTTGACCTTGATGAAGCTGAGGAGAATCTGCCTGCTGTCCAGATTGGAGACCCATTTATGGAGAAAATTTTGTTAGAGGCTATCCTTGAAGCTAATGAAAAAGGACTAATTGCTGCGATGCAGGATATGGGTGCTGCTGGATTGTTATGTTCAACATCTGAAATGGCTGCAAGGGGTAAGAAAGGCATGATTATTCATCTGGATAAGGTTCCATTACGACATCCCAATATGAAAGCATGGGAAATATTATTATCTGAATCTCAAGAGAGAATGCTAATTCTTGCTGAGCCCAATAAAGTTGATGAATTAAAGCAGGTCTTTGAGAAATGGGATGTGCCCCTCACTGAAATAGGGG
>WFXT01000112.1 GCA_015490475.1 Bacteroidota bacterium | reverse complement strand
TCGTGCCCTGCTATAATAAGTCTGCCATCAGGTAATGCTGCAATACTTTGTCCGTCTTCCCATGTCTGGTCCGTTCCAGAACCAATTGATTTTTGTAGCAATAACGTATGCGTTTCAGGGTCAAATTTCTGCAACAGGACCTCCGAAAGCACTGTGCCTACTAACCATACATCACCAGAAGGGGAAATCCAGGCACTTCTCATAATAAACTCTCCCACATTGCCTGAATTACTAGCGTATATTACTCGTCCTGTCCATACTGTGTCTCCTTGTGCAATTATCTCAACATAGGAAGGAACACCATATACTCCATCTCCGGAACCTCCAAAGAATAAGAAGTTTCCATTATTCAATCTTGCAACAGTAAGACCGCCATTATAGTCTGCCTTAAGAAGGTTCCAGTGTTTTTGCCACAGAAGCTCTCCAGTAAGTGTAACACCGGCAACATATCCCACTTCAATCATGGCTGAGTCGTGACTGAATGCCATTCCCACAACAATTATTGTATCACCACGGATAGCAAAATCTTGTAAATCTCCATCACTGGCTCCTCCTCCCAGTCCAACACAGAAAGTCTGAGCCCACAAAAAAGTACTCCAGAATCCCAACAGTGTTATAATCAAAAACCTAATCATTGTCTTGCAATTTTTACCATTGTTTCAACTGTATGTTTTAAAGGCTCCAGAGGAATTTCACTCTGCTTTCCAACTACATTGTCAATTGAGTTCACTTTCTTTTGTAATGCTTTATTTGTTATCTCTCCAAGCAAATGGACTGGCTTTTCTATATTGGTAATGTAAAATGGATGTTTTATATACAGGTCGTAAATTCTGCTTACTGCCTGTGACCAGTCCGATGGTCTGCTAAACCTATGTGCCTTCAAACCGATAAATCGTAATACTTTACCCAGAGTTGGAAACAGTTGTTTATGTCTGCGATTCCAGTGATAAACACGATCTGCTGTACTGGACAATAATTCATAATCATTTTTTCTAAGTGCTACGACAAAACGCAACAGTTCAGTTAAATAGTAATATAAAGGTCGTTGTGGAACTATTTGTTCTAATCGGGACACCGCTCTCAAAGCCTGTGACCATTCTTTTTGATGCATCAGACACCAGAATTGAGCCACGGAAAAATCAACACGTTCAATGGGCCTGAATGCATACTCTGGATTTAGGGAATGCCAGCCAACCTGTTCTAATAATTCTGACGCTTCATCATAGTACCCGTGTGTGGCAAGCCATGCTGATAAACGAGCCTTCAAAGGAATCTCAGCAATAGATAGCGTTTCTTTGATATCATCTATAACATGAACCAACCGTAAAACTTGTTGTTTCAAACCTTCAATTTCTTCATCTGTCCATCCCGTAATGTTACTCATAACCTGGAGACATACGATAGCCATGAAAACAATTACATTAGCCCATTCCTTATATTTATCTATCTTGCCATTTGAGACAATACGTTCTAAAAAACTAATCAATTCCGGAAGGGCATCCATAAAAATTCTAGCAATGGCATTAGACTTACTAATAAATCCTAACTGGTCATATAAAAGTGCCATCATTCCATAAAGAGATACTATGGTCTTATGAAAGGGAAGGGTCTCAAGGCTTTTCAAGTGTTGTTCAATATCTTCCAGCCTTTGTATTATTGACTGCGTTTCTGGATTGCTTTCGCCTATGAAAGGGTCATGTTCAACAGCATATCTAACTGTTTCCAGGCGTTTTTTGTCCAACTCAATCAACTTAATCGCCTCGGCAAAAGAAACAGGAGATTTTTCTATTATAGCGTTTCCCGGGTAAGATAATGAAAGATACGCAAGTTCAAGTAACCATGGAAGAGGAACAGCAAACAAACTATAGCTTTCTTGCAAGATTTCATTTATTCTTCTTTTCAAAGGTCTTAAGAATGGCGAAGCACTATGCCCACGCATAATGGCTAAATGAATTTGATTGAGAACAATGCGCAATTCGTAGGAACTTCCATACAGTTCATAAAGGGCATTTTCCAGAAATTCCTGTGCAGCACGTCTCAACCATCTTCTGCCACTTTCAGAATATTCTTTCAAGAAGGCTTCATCACGGATAGTTATTTCCTCTGGCTTGCTCTCCAGCAAAGTCAGGACATATTTTTTAACTGCAGGAGGAAGACTCTTACGTGCCAATTCTTTACAATGCTCCCGTTCTTTATGTGTTAATGCTCCAACCAATGTAGTAAAGTAAGGTTGCATACTCATAGCAACGTTAAAAATAGGTCGTTGATATAAACCATAGTAATACACAGATTCTCCTTGCCAACCGTTGACTTTCCTCAAGTGCATAACCCTATCTACCTAACCATAGGCAAATGTAATATGACTACTCTGTGATTCTGTGTTGCAAAACTGTTCAATCCGTCAGTAAATATGCTAATTATGTGCCTTGCTCACGGATGAACTCATAAGTGCTAACAAAATCGCAGTGGTCTATATAGTAATCATAAGGAAGTCCCAATTCTTGAGCCCATTTCAAGGCTCCTGAACCAGCAATGTAAACCTTCGTTTCTTCTGGCAACTCATAAGAGTATTTTTCCAGATGATTGACAAAGTTTTGCACTGCTGCAGAACTGGTGAAAACAATTCCATCAGGGACACGTTCAAGAGTTGAGACAAAGGTGTTCTTATCGTAAGATGGCAGAATTATATCGTAACTGTCCCACAAAGAAGCCTGCAAATCATATTCCCTTATCTTGCGTCTAAGGTCTGGAATCATACCCCCCGGAGCCATTATCAATGCTCTCCTCTTACGAACACTATATCTTTTCAACTTAACAAGGTCCTCCAGTCTTTTTAGAGATATGGAACGAACTTTACGCCATCCCAGGCCTAGCATAGTACGGGCAACAGAATCGCCAATAGTAAGAATAATCGGATAGTCATCCACACGGGAAAATTTCCTGAAATATTTATCAAATATGAATGCTGCGGGAGTTGAAAACAGGACTACAACTTGATATGCCCGTTTCAAATCCCTCAATTCTATGATAATATGTGGGGGCACCTTAACTTCTATCTCTGTCATTGGCAAAGAAACAATGTCGTAGCCTTCCTGAAGTAATAATTTCCTAAGTGGTGCCTGTTTCAGCTCGGGTGCAGTTAAAAGAAAAGTTTTCCTCTCGCTCATTTATGGCTCTTTTCGTTTCTGTGAAGATATATAAAACTGAGTGGAACTACATTTTGCTTACTAACTGGAACAAACTCCTCTCTAACCTTAGTCCATTCATTGATATTATAAGAAGGAAAAAAAGTATCTCCGGGATAAACCGCATGGATAAGAGTTACATACATCCTATCTGCCAGTGGTAAAAAAATATTAAAAATCTGGCTTCCTCCCGCAATAAAGAGTTCCCTTTCTCCGTTACGCCTTGCCACTTCAATGGCTTCTTCTGGTGTAGAAACCCATGTTAACTTACCATCAACGTTTTCTCGCCTTCTGGATGATAAGACAATCCAGTGTCTTCCGGGAAGAATTTTGCCTATTGATTCAAATGTTTTTCGTCCAATAATAACATGATGCCCCATTGTAAGTCGTCTGAAATGTCGGAGGTCTCTTGGCAGATGCCACGGCATCATGTTTTGATAGCCAATGACCCGATTTCTATCATGGGCTACAATAATGGATATAATCATACAGCAACCGGTGCTTTGATAAATGGATGTGGATTATAATTAACTATCTCAATATCTTCTGGTTTAAAGTCATCAATATCCTTAACTTCTGGATTGAGTTTCAATTCGGGTAATTGGCGGGGTTCACGACTCAATTGCAGCTTAGCCTGTTCAATATGATTTTTATACAAATGGAGGTCTCCATAGGAAATTATCAATTCCCCAGGTTTCAACCCCGTAACATGAGCAATCATATGAATCAAAAGTGAGTAGCCCGCTATATTAAAAGGAACACCAATGAATATGTCAGCACTCCGTTGATAGAGATGAAGACTTAACCTGCCGTCATTGGTAACATAGAATTGAAAAAGTATATGACAGGGAGGCAAACGCATTTCGCTTAATTGAGCCACATTCCATGCACTCACTATCATTCTTCTGTCATAAGGTCTTTCTTTTATCTTCCTTATAACTTCTCTTATCTGGTCTATGTGTCCGCCATCATACGTGGGCCATTTTCTCCATTGATAGCCATATATAGGTCCCAAATTGCCATTTTCATCAGCCCAAGGGTCCCAGATATGAACACCGTGTTCATGCAAAAAGGAAAGGTCCGTTCCAGCACGCAAATACCACAAGACCTCTACTTTAACAGCCTTAAAGTTGATTTTCTTAGTCGTCAATAAAGGAAACCCCTTGCTCAAATCGTGTCTGAATTGATAGCCAAAGATAGATAATGTACCAACACCTGTTCTATCTTTACGCGGTTGACCGTTTTCAAGGACATATTTCAACATCTCAAGATATGACCACATAAGAGAATTTTTCTGCTACTAACTTAAGCAAAAAATAAAAAGGCGTGACCCACCATTTGTGAGCCACGCCCCTAAATTATGACTTCCTTTACGAATAGCCTGTCACAGGCTACTTTCTAAATTTGAATACACCAAGCCTACCCTCGTCACCCATTATGATAACATTATAAAGTTGAGAAGGCATGTCGCTAACATCAACCTCAACGGTTTCTTTTCCTTCAATTGCCGCAGTTCTGATTACTCTACCCATAACATCAGTAAACATAATATGTGTTGCTTCGGCTGGTAATCCTTCCACAATAACAGTGTTGTTTCTGTGCATATAAGTAAGTGCGGCAGTGCTTACAAGAGGATTTGAAGTCAACACTGCACTCCTTTGGATAGTATCTGAACCACATGGGTTTGATACTATCAATGTAATCGTGTACTCACCAAGAGATGCATAAGTATAAGCAAAAGGCTCACATGAAGTCGTTAAGTTGCCATCACCCCAATCCCAAATGCAATTGACTGCATACAATGAAGTATTATCAACGGTAACAGTTGGGTCTCCTGCAGTGGCATTCAAAATGAAGTTAGCAATAGGTGGTGCATTATAAGCAACGACTGTTAGCTGGTCTGATGCTGAGCATCCAATAGCGGCACCCTGTCCTGTTACTGTAATCACAAAAGTATCTGGATTGGAAGTTACAGAAGCAGGAGGAATGTTTATGGTTCCAGTGTTTGTTGTTCCACTGGCTCCAACGCCACTCCACGTGTAAGAATCAAATCCAGAAGTGGCTTCAACTGTAATAGCCTGTCCTGCACAAACCAGTCGTTTGTTGTCTGCAGTTTGAACATCTGCATCTAAGAAAGCAGGATAGTTTGTAGTTCTGATCTTTCCATAAGCCCAAACTATTGGAACAGGTCCAAACAACTCACAGGCAGAACCATCTAACGTTCCACTACCATCGCAATCTGCCCCCAAAATAGCACCATTAGGATCATTGGTAAATAAATTATTACACAATTGTGGAGCAGGTTGATATTTGAAATAGTAAGCAAAATTACCAGGAAAGTCTATGTCGGCATCTGAAACAAAACACTGATTATTGCAGGAGTTGGGGTCTTTAAGGCCATATACAAAACCGAATGCCGCAGAATCCTTAGGAGCAAAGTATTTAAACCTAAATCCAACAATACCTGGTGGAGTATCCAATGAATAATTAACTGGCACAGTTAAAATAGCAAGTGTATCTAACAAGTCATCTGTAGCAGGAGGAACAAACGTATAAAGGTTAATAAGTGTTTCTGCCCACAATATAGTAGAACCCTTAAATAATTCAATTATCAAAGTATCTGGTTTTTGAGCAGGATTGGAATAAGTAAAAACCATTTGCAAGGAATCAATGTGATATGAAATACATGCCGTATTTAAGTCAAAAGGATAAACAATACCAGAATCCGCATTCACCAACTGAGTTATTCTCCACTCAGTATATCCAGTAAGTAGCAAGAATGTATCAGGCGGATTGTTGTAATTTCCTTCATCGTAATTATAAAACTCTTGACATCCAAAATTAAAGTTTAAAGGAAAAACACCTAAGCCATATTGATTAATGTCCGGAGCGTGGTCAATTAAGATGTTCCACTCTGCAGCCCGTGTGTTTGCTGTAGCGTGTTTCTCAATAGAGGGAATAAACTCCTCGGGAAGCACTTTAATGTGATTAGCGTTCACAATCGGAGCCGACTGCGCCCACAGAGTACCACTAACAACCATTGTCCCTATTAGTGCTATTATTTTTTTCATGAGTTTTGTGATTTTGTCATATACAAAAGTAAATCATCCGTTATAATCTGCCAAATAACACGTTCCATGTGCCTCAATAGTTAAGGAATAATAAAATCCATGCCAGAATGGTTTGTTGACAGCACCATGGCCAACAGGGAAATCACTAACTATCGGATAACCATATTTACCAGCCACTTCTTCCACAATATCAAACACAGTCTTACCAAACGGAATATCATGGTCATGGATATCTGTAAACGAACCTAATATCAGTCCTTTCAGCGAAGGCAAAATACCCGCTCTATCAAGTGAAATAAGCATTCGTTCAATATGATAAAGGTATTCATCGACTTCTTCTATTAACAGAATAATATCGTGCCAATTTTTGGGCAGGCTATTGCTACCTACAAGACTATATATCATTGACAGGTTGCCACCTATCAAATAGCCAGAAACAGTTCGGGGATTAAGAACAAAATGGGATTTCCATGTAATATTAGGAGGTTTTCGGGTCAATTCAATGAGGTCAAGAGGCTCACTTACATCCCTCATTACGGGACCATGAATGGTCACAAGCCTATAGTTTGTCCACAAATGCATAAGTATAGCAGTTATATCGCTATATCCCATAATCCATTTGGGATTATGTTGCAATCTAAACCATTGAACCCTGTCCAGAATTGGCAATGAACCCAGTCCTCCGCGTCCTGCCCACATTAGAGTAATGTTACTATCCTGCAACTGTTCATTTATTAGCAGAGCCCTTTCCTGATCTGGAAGCGGATATTGAAAATAATGTTTGCCGACAGCATTCTTAGAACTGAGCTTAAAACCCTGTTGTTTAACAATGTCCAGTGCTTTGTCTAACTCGTACCAATCTACTGATCTAGCAGGCAGAAAGACCGCAATTTCATCACCTGCCTTCAGCGGTTTTGGAACAACAAGTCGCATCGTCGTAATTTAGCGTTTAACTATGACAAAGAAAAAGACATTTAAGCGGTTTTTAGTTACCTCAGCACTGCCTTATGCCAATGGTCCAATACACATCGGACATCTGAGCGGGGCATACCTGCCAGCGGACATTTATGTTAGATACCTGCGCCTTAAAGGCAAGGACGTCAAATTTATCTGTGGCAGTGACGAACATGGTGTTCCCATAACTATAAGAGCCCGTCAGGAAGGCATATCACCACAGGAATTAGTGGACAGATATCACTTTCTCAACAAAGAAACTTTTGAAAGGATCGGAATATCCTTTGATATTTACCACAGAACCTCTGACCCACTGCATCATAAGACAGCACAAGACTTTTTCCTTCGCCTATACGAAAAAGGCTTACTTATTGAACAAGAAACAGAACAATACTATGACCCAGAAGCTCAAATGTTCCTTGCAGACAGATATATAATTGGCACATGTCCCAAGTGCGGATACGAAAAAGCCTATGGGGACCAATGTGAGAAGTGTGGCACTGCCCTATCGCCCGATGAACTGGTCAATCCACGGTCTGCTCTAACTGGTGCCACGCCAATCAAGCGAAAAAGCAAACATTGGTATTTTCCCTTAGACAAACACGAAGATTGGCTAAAAAAATGGATTCTTGAAGAACATGCCAATGACTGGAAGCCAAACGTTATTGGTCAATGCAAATCATGGCTTGAACAGGGATTGAAACCACGAGCAGTAACCAGAGACCTTGACTGGGGAGTTCCTGTTCCTTTGCCCGAAGCAAAAGGAAAAGTTTTATACGTTTGGTTTGAAGCACCAATCGGCTACATTTCAGCAACTAAAGCGCTGGCTCAACAGGAAGGATTTGATTGGAAATTATACTGGCAGGACAAGGAAACAGCTATAATTCATTTCATAGGCAAGGATAACATTGTTTTCCATTGTATCATATTCCCCGCTATGCTCAAAGCTCACGGTGATTTTATACTGCCAGAAAACGTGCCTGCCAATGAATTCATGAATCTGGAAGGGGATAAGATTTCAACGTCCCGAAATTGGGCAATTTGGGTACATGAATATTTGCAAGATTTCCCTGACGAGCAAGACCTCCTTCGCTATGTACTCACACGCAATATGCCTGAATTAAAAGACAGCGAATTCACATGGAAAGACTTTCAGACGAAAGTAAACACAGAGCTTGTTGGAAACCTCGGTAATTTCATATACAGAACTTTAACATTAATACACCGATATTTTGAAGGGATAGTTCCTTCAGAACCCAGAAATTTCATATACGAATGGATTGCTGCAAGTAAGACAGCCGTAGAAGAAAGTATTGAAACATTCAGGTTCAGGGAAGCCCTGTGGTCAGTGATGGAACTGGCACAAAAAGGTAATCAACTGCTTTCAGAGGAAGAACCATGGAAAACTTTCAAGGAAAATCCTGACCAAGCTAAGCAAACTTTGACAGACGCCATACAAACTGTTGTTGCATTAAATATTTTGATGCAACCATTCATGCCATTCACTGCCGAAAAACTCAGGAAAACCATCAACTTATCAAATCTATCGTGGAACATTCTTGAACAAAAACCTTTAATCCCTCAAGGACACAAGATAAATGCTCCCAAACCATTATTTAGAAAGATAACCGACGAAGAAATTGAACGACAAATTAAAAAACTAAAAGGAGGCATGACGACTCAAAACACAACATCACAAAAATCCGAACAACAGTTAGCAGAAAAGCCATTGATAGAATATGATGATTTCAGCAAGCTGGACCTTCGCGTAGCAAAAGTTATATCAGCAGAAAAACACCCTAATGCGGATAGACTGCTTGTTCTGAAAATTTCCCTTGGCACCGAAGAAAGAACAATAGTTGCAGGCATAGCACAACACTATTCCCCCGAAGAACTGATAGGCAAAAACATAGTTGTAGTCGCTAACTTGAAACCACGAAAACTCAGAGGCATTGAATCCCAAGGTATGCTTCTTGCCGCACACGATGATGGTAAAGTCATATTATTAACAACAGATAAGGAAGCTTCGCCAGGGGCGAGGGTTTTATAGCACCAGTTGTTTTCTCACTGGCACGCATTTACAGTAGATAAAAAATATTGTATAATATCAACCAATGCATTTTGAAGTGAGGGAGTGATATTTCCAGCGGTTACATTAACTACTGGTGTAGCTCTCCAACCCCTATGATTAATATAGCTTTCCCCTTCGTCCGTTACAATACATCCTCCACATGAAGTCATGCAATTGTCTAACATCAAATCACGGTTTACGCTAATTCTAAGTAGCATGTCATCAGATCCGATAGGGTCTGCGAAACCGTATACTACAT
>WFXT01000111.1 GCA_015490475.1 Bacteroidota bacterium | reverse complement strand
GAAGGCTTCGGAACCTATGCAGAAGCACTGCTTGTTGAACACAGATGTGGAAAAGCAGAGTATCTCAAGTATATGATGAGCCTGAGAAAGAGGATAAAAAACAAGGTTCCAGTGGCTGGCAAGCAAAGGCTCTATGACCCGTTCGCCGACAACGACATATACATGAAAGGGGCTTGGATACTGCACACTATCAGGTCATTGCTGAATAATGACTCTCTCTTTTTCAGGTGGATACATGCAATCCAAAAACGATATTACCATTCGCATGCTTCAACACAGGACATTCTCAGTTTGTTGATAGAACTTGATTCCGCAACTGTTTATAACAGGAAAATACCTGACATATGGAACAAATATCTTGTTGAAGAAGCCGATGTGCCTGTGCTCTATATATCAAAGAAAAAGCAGGGTGAAAGCACGCTCTTGAAATATTCATGGAAAAACTGGTCATATCCGTTTTCTATAACCTTTGCAGGACGCACTTTACACTTTGAACAAGATAAAGGTTCCATCACTATTGAAGGAGACGTTGACCTTAATAAACTTAGAAAGGCAATAGAAACCAGATTTCTCATCTATGTGCCTTAACTTAGCAAAAAAGGTTACATTGAATATAGGAAAGGCTTTTTACTTATTGCTCGGGGGAATTATGTTATCTGCTTGTTCAGTGACCAGAGTTGTAGAGCCTTTGCCTCAGGGAGCACAAGAAGTTCAATTTAGCCTTGGGGGACCGCTAATTCATCTTTTCGGAACCACAATACCCACGCCCTTGACTTCCCTTTCTTATAACTATGGTTATAAGGAAAATCTAACTCTGTCAGGCGGACTTAATTTGACTTCACTGGCTTTTGGAGTAATTCATCTGGACATTGGTGCCACTTATGGCTTGTGGAGAGATTCGTTATCAACGGGATATGCTGGGGTCTCTATAAGACCGTCGTTTTATTTAACTACCGATGTTTATCAATGGCAGACTCGCTTCTTCCCTCAATTGGACCTTATGATTTACTATAAGTTGAACAAACATTTGTTATATACTGGATTAGTAAATTTCTTTGAGTTGAAACGGACAAGGGCTCACAACTTGACACAACCCAAACTGTGGTTCTGGAATCCAACACTTGGATATCAATATGAGGCAAAGCATTGGAGATGGCAGGTGGAAGTGCGATGGTTGGCACCAGATGTACGCTCTGACTATCGGGTTCCTGACTATGTTCAACCCTTCGGAAAACCGAATGGAACATTAGGTCTTTACATAGGAATAACCAGAAAATTAAACTGGTAATGAGGAAAATTTTTATTACTGCTCTGGCAATGGGTATCCTCGTAGTTTCCTGTGCCAGATTAGATAGTTTTTTGTTCAATCCATATCAGACAGATGAGTATAAATTGGATGATTACGAAGGGGAACTACAATTCAGATTGGGACCAGAGTTTGATATACCACAAGATAAGATACACCTCTTTTCTGTTTCATCACAGGGTTATAAAATATGGGGAATTTATATTGGAGACACTACAACAATAGCCACGGATACAGTAATTCTGTATTGCCACGGTAATACGGGACATATAGATTACTATTGGCAACGGGCTAAGTTGCTGGCACACGTCGGAGGTAAACTGCGCTATGGAGTTCTGATTTTTGATTACAGAGGATATGGCAAGAGTGAAGGAGAGCCCAGTGAGGATGCACTTTATGAAGACACAAAAGCAATGCTTCAATGGTTGAAAGACAAAGGGTTAACGGGAGATAGACTGATTATTTACGGATATAGCATGGGAACTGCTCCTGCAACGTATTGGTCATCTCATGAGGGTCCCCTGACCCCACGCTGGCTAATACTGGAAGCGCCATTCGGCTCTGCTGAACTAATGGTTCAAGACGGAGCCTATTTCGTGATTCCTAAACAATATGTAACAGACCTTGAAATTAATAATGCAGAATGGATAAAGGATGTAAAAGCCCCTCTGTTGCTTTTCCATGGAACAGAAGACAAATTGCTTGCTCTGGAGCCCCATGGAATGGCTGTGTATAACAATCATCCCGGACCTAAAAAATCCGTAATAGTTGAAGGAGCGACACATAGTGATGTCCCCGTTATCCTCGGGATTTATAAATATCTGGAGGAAATCCACCAATTCATAAAGAACTATTAATCATGGATATGGACTTATTTGTAACCCCCAGAAAAAGACTTGTTGAACTGTTGCGTGAGAAGGGCATAAAAGACGAACGTGTCTTAAAGGCAATTGAAACTGTTCCGAGGCATCTGTTTGTTTCGGAAGCCCTGCAGGCTTATGCTTATGATGACAGTGCCCTGCCAATTGGCTATGGACAAACCATTTCACAACCCTACACAGTAGCATTTATGCTTGAAAAGTTGAATGTTGAGCCAGGACATAAAGTTCTTGATGTGGGCACAGGAAGTGGCTATCAAGCCGCTTTGCTTGCCGAACTCGGTGCAGACGTTTATTCCATTGAAAGGATTTATCCCCTTTATGAAGAAGCCAAGGAGAGACTTGCTAAACTCGGCTATCACAACGTCAAAGTGTTTTACAGGGATGGGTGGATTGGACTTCCCGAATTCGCCCCTTATGATAGGATAGTGGTTGCTGCCGCCGCCTCACATCCCCCTGAAAAATTGCTTGAGCAACTGAAAACAGGAGGCATAATGATTATACCTATCGGAGACGAATATTTCCAAAAACTTGTCAGAATACTTAAGGTTGATGAAAATAAGTATGAAAAGCAGGACCTCGGTCCCTTTGTATTTGTTCCCCTAAAAAAGGGCAAAGAATAATGGAGAAAATTTTTAAGACCATTGACATCATAACGCATCCTATTTTTCTACCCCTATATTGGTTCCTTATTGAACTGTCCTGTAAGAAATGGTATGTGGGCACAGAGTTTTTCAATATATACCTTGAGTATTATGCTATTGCGATTACAGGATTGGTTTTGCTTCCCCTTGCCTTTATATCAATCGCTCATCTATTTAAATTGGTTGATGTAATTAACCCCCAACGGTCAGAACGAATTATATTGCTATTTGTAATGATACTGGTGTATGGAACATTTTTGATTTCAACCTTTCTACATGTGCGAAGTGGAAACGTTCTAATTTCTGAGTTTCTGGGCAGCCTTGTTATGCTTGTGTCCCACGCCTTCGTAGCTGTGTCTGTTTTAATCCTTATGGAGTCGTTTAAACTAAGACCGAGTATCCACGTTGCCGGTTGGGTCCTTTTCACTTATTTCCTTATTATCAACGGCACTAAATCACAGTGGGAATGCACATTATGGTATGCACCATTATCCATAGTTATTGCAGGGCTGGTGGCTTCATTACGGTTAAGACAGGTCCATAGACCCATGGACATCGGCTTGGGCATCTTAGCAGGACTTGTCCCGCTTGTAACATGGCTTGTTGTTAAGTGAACGTTCAAAGGCATAGTCACAATTGCATTAACTTTATACAAAGTAGAGATAAGAGAAATAAAGTCAAAGGATTATATCTTCATCTACTAAGGTTCCGTACCCAAAATTGACATGACCCCTTGGTAGTATATTGTTATTTTAAGTTAGCACCTAAAGGAGTTTTTACAGCTCAAATATTCATTCATTTCAACACTAAAACTAATCAGCTATATGCCAATGTATCCTTTTGAAATTGCTGTGTGCAATTCGTTTCTGCATAATGTTAACATTAATTAAAACATCCCCTGACTTATCTTTGTGTAAAATAGATTGTTATTATGGCAGTGAAGGATTTGTTTGAGCGGTTGAAAG
>WFXT01000110.1 GCA_015490475.1 Bacteroidota bacterium | reverse complement strand
TGAAGCCGTCTATCACTGCTAAGCGAAAGGCTTTCCCTGGCTTCAACATTTCTTCCCTGATGCGTTCAAATATGATCACATTAGCGTCAACTGCCATACCGACAGTGAGAACTAATCCTGCTAATCCAGCAAGGGTGAGTGTGGCGCCAAGTGCTGATAAAACGCCTATTACATAGATGACGTTAAGTAGTAATGCGAAAATTGTGACTATCCCTGCTGTTCCATAATAAATGGCTGTAAAGAGAACCACCAACACAAAGCCAATGGCAAGGGCTGTTAAGCCTGCTCTGATGGATTGTTCACCCAGTGTCGCACCAACAACTTCTTCCTCAACAATATTTATAGACACTGGCAGACGACCACTTTCCAGAATGGTAGCAAGGTCTCGTGCCTCTTCCACGGTAAATGACCCCGAGATAACGGACCTACCATTAGGTATTTCAGATTCAACCACAGGTGCTGAGTACACTCTACCATCAAGCACTATGGCGATGGACCTGCCTATGTTTTCTGCTGTAAGACGACGCCATAGTTTAGCACCTCGTTGATTCATTTCCATATTGACGACAGGACGGCGAGTAACAGGGTCAAATGATACGTAGGCTGAAACAATAACATCGCCAGTGAGGGCAGGCTGTCTGCCAGGACCCCTTGATTTCAAAGCATAAAGAGCGTAAACGTCGTTGTCTTCGCTAACAGGTTTTGCACCCCAAGCAAACCATAAATCTCGTGGTAATACATTCCTTACTTCTGGTTTTGAAAGATATTCATTGACTTTTGCAGTATCCTTACCAAGAGCATAGCCCACTATAGGACCTTTCAGGGCTTCTTGACCCCCTGCTTCGGTTTGTCTTAATGCTAATTGAAGGACTTCATATAGAGGTTGCCATGTATCAGGAATTATTTTTGATGTTGTATCTTTTTGTGTTGCTGACGTATCGGTAATTGCGGTTTCCTGAGTAGTGTCAGTTTGGACTTCCTTTAATAGAGAGGGAAGTTCTTCTGAAGTGTCTGTTAGTGAAGGAGCGGGTTCAAGCGTGGGTTGTGTTTGTTCAGTAGGGCTGGGTGGAGTCAAGATTTTGCTTAATATATCGTTGGCATCAACGAGATATGGTAGAACCTCTGCGTTTTCATAGGTTTCCCAAAATTCAAGTTTTGCAGTTGCTTTCAGGATTCTGTGGACGCGTTCAGGGTCGTCCACGCCGGGCAGTTCCACAAGAATTCTTTTTCTAACAGGGTCCATCGTAATCAAAGGCTGTGCAACGCCAAATCTGTCAATACGTGTTCTGATGATGTTATATGTTCTGTAAAAAGCGTCGTCTGCTTCTTCTTGAAGCCATTGTTTCACTTCTTCATTGGTAGAAGCAATAGTAATCCTGTCTTTGTTCTCTCGTGTAGCAAAGTATCTGGCTAACCGAACAGTGGGCTTCCTTTGTTCTATTTCCTGAACGAAAGCCTCAATAAAATCCCTCACTTCGCCATTGTAATACTTTTCCAGTGCTGATTTGAAGGCACTGTCAAAAAGTGTATCGCGACGCGGACCCGCCAGTTCACGAACTAATGAGGGAATGTCCACTTGCAGAGTAACACTCATACCGCCCCGCAGGTCAAGACCCAGATTCAATTCCCGTTCCTTAACATCCATATAAGTGAACTCAACAAATCCAAGATTATACACTATTTCATCCCTAAGGGAGTCCAGAATTTTGCGTTCACGCTTCTTGATTAGACTCTGAATGGAATCAATGAATTCAATAGCCTTTGCTTTGTCATCACCAAACTGTTGCTGTATATATTGAGGGTCAAGGAGGTGTTTGTAAGGCTTTTCTGCCTGTTCACGGGCAAAACTCTCAACCTTCCTTGCTACAAAAGTGAAGGATAACTGATAGATACTAACAATAAGCAATACTACGGCAAAAAACTTAATAAGTCCCTTTCCCTTCATTGTTTTTGTCAGTTTTTCAAGTTACAAACATACGTCAGTTTGAGAATATGAACTTTTATTCTAACCACAGATGCTTGGCAAATTCCCATAAGATGATACCCGTTGCGACCGCCACATTTAAGGAATGTTTGGTCCCAAATTGAGGAATCTCAATAAACAAGTCCCCCAGTTCTATTACATCTTCCGATATGCCCGATACTTCCGAACCAACAATGATAGCATACTTTTTATTTTCTTCGGGTTGGAACTTATGCATTGGCACAC
>WFXT01000109.1 GCA_015490475.1 Bacteroidota bacterium | reverse complement strand
TTCCTGTTCTTGTCAGAATGGATAACCTTAAATATCTGCGTCCCTCTGATATAGACCCCAATTATAAGCCTAAACCTTTGTCTAACTACATAAAAGTTATAAAGGAAGGTGAAAAGGTGGGTCCTCCAACAGAACATCCCGCTCCTATAGTTACCGAGTCAATGCGTAATGAATGGGGTGATTTTATGGTGTGGGATGTGCGTTCTAACTCTTTAAAGGTTCTTACACGGGATGATTATGGAGAACGAATGTTCCAGAAAGGCATTGACCCTGCTTTGGAGGGAACCTATAAGGTGAAACTTGCTGATGGCAAAGAGGTAGAGGTCAGACCAGTTTTTGACCTTATAAAGCAATATGTCCTTGAGAATTTTGACCCTGATACGGTGTCCGAAATAACATGGGCTCCAAAAGAAGGAATAATTCAAATAGCACGTGACTTTGCAAAGCATGCAGGAAAGACACTTATTGCTGTTGGAATGGGTCCTAATCAGTTCTTCAACAATGACAATAAGGACAGAACAATGTTCTTCCTTGCTGCACTGACTAAAAATATAGGTACGGTTACCGGCAATATAGGAAGTTATGCGGGCAACTATAGGGCTGCCTTATTCTCTGGATTGCCTACATATATAGCAGAGGACCCATTCAATATTCAAACAGAACCAGGACAACCAGTCAAGGTTAAAAAATACTTCTCTGCTGAATCGGTGCACTTCTTCAACGAAGGGGAAAAATATCAAAAGGTCGGTAAGAAAAAAATAACGGGGGACACACATATTCCTACGCCTACCAAGATGATATGGGTAACTAATTCTAATTCCCTTATAGGTAATGCTAAGTGGCATTATGATACAATTTTTAATGTTTTGCCACGAGTAGAAATGGTTGTGATAAATGAATGGTGGTGGACAGCAAGCTGTGAATATTCCGATGTCATTTTTGCTGTTGATTCATGGGCAGACATGAAGAATATGGATGCTACGATTTCAGTTACTAATCCATTCCTTATGATATTTCCAAGGAGCCCGCTGCCAAGAATCTATAATACAAGGGGAGACATAGAATGTGCGGCTGGAGTAGCCCGACATCTGGCTAAATTGACAGGCGACAAGCGATTTGAAGACTACTGGAAATTTGTTAATGAAGGGAAACCAGAACTTTATCTGCAGAGGATTTTTGACCATTCAAATGCAATGAAAGGATATGATGTTTATGAACTTGAGAAGAAAGCCAAACGAGGGGAACCGGTTCTTGTTATGACGAGAACTTATCCTAAGTGGGTGGGATATGAACAAATGGTAGAGGAAAAACCATGGTACACTAAGACTGGAAGACTGGAGTTTTTCCGTGAGGAAGACGAATTCAGGATGCATGGTGAAAATCTCCCTGTATATAGGGAACCTGTTGATTCTACATTTTATGAACCCAATGTTATTGTAGCAAAAATGCATCCTGCCATCAAGCCGGAAACACCAGAAGATTGGGGTGCAGACCCCAATGACCTGTCAGTAGATATGCGACAGGTTAGAAATGTAGTTAAACCATGGGTAGAGGTCAAGAAAACCAAGCATCCTCTCAATGCTAAAGACCCCAAATATAGATTTATATTCCATACGCCCAAATTCAGGCATGGTGCTCATACAACCCCAGTAGATACAGATATAATTGCGGTGTGGTTTGGACCATTTACTGATATTTATCGCAGGGATAAAAGGATGCCTTATATAATGGAGTTCTTTGTTGATATCAATCCGCTTGATGCAAAAGAACTCGGACTGGAAGATGGAGATTATGTATGGATTGATGCTGACCCTGAAGACAGACCTTTTAGAGGTTGGCAGAAAAAGAAAGATTCTCTGGAATACAAGACAGCCAGACTAATGGCGCGCATAAGGTATTATCCGGGAACTCCTCGGGGAATACTACGTATGTGGCATAATGCTTATGCCGCCACTCTGGGAACTGTGGAAGCACATGAAAAACATCCCTCTAAACTGGCGAAAAATCCAAGGACAGGCTATCAGTCAATTTTTAGATATGGAAGTCATCAATCCTGTACCAGGGGATTAATAAAACCAACTCATACGACTGATTCACTAGTAAGAAAGGGACTGTTTGGACAAAAAATAGGAAAAGGTTTTGCTCCTGACATCCATTGTCCAACAGGGGCACCACGGGAATCTTTTGTTAAGGTGGAATTGGCAGAACGTTCTGGTAAAGAAAGTCTTGTTTATCAATTTATCAAAAAGGGTATTAGACCTACCCATGAGAATCAACAAATGAAAGCCTACATAAGTGGGCAGTTCGTCAAAGTTGCTAAAAACAATGGATGAGCTCTTAAAACAATAATAACTACCAAAAAAGAGAAAAATGCCGAAGGTTTACAACTGGCACATCGGAAGGGAAATGGAATATCCGTACGAAGAGTCAAGACCAGAAAAACAGGTTGCATGGGTTTTTGATATTAATAAGTGCATTGAGTGTCAAACCTGTACGGTTGCCTGCAAGACAACGTGGACCAGTGGCAAGGGTCAGGAATCAATGTTCTGGAATAATGTGGAAACAAAACCGTATGGTGGTTACCCTATAGGATGGGACCTTTCCATACTTCCCAAACTCGGAGAGCAGGTATGGAATGAGAATAACGTATATGAGGGTAAGACAGTTTTTGAAAGTGCGCCACAGGGAGAAAAAGTAAACGGATATTTGCCTTCTGATGAAGATTATGCTCATTTTAACCTTGGAGAGGATGAGTGCACAGAGATAATTGAAAAGGGAGCTTTCTTTCAAGGAATACATAAGGCATGGATGTTTTATCTGGCAAGAATTTGTAACCACTGTACTTATCCTGCATGTCTGGCGGCATGTCCCAGAAAAGCGATTTATAAGCGAAAGGAAGACGGGATTGTATTGGTTGACCAGACAAGATGCCGTGGTTATAGAGAATGTGTTAAAGCCTGTCCTTATAAGAAAGTCTTCTTCAATATGGTTACGCGAACAAGTGAAAAGTGCATTGCCTGTTTCCCACTTATTGAAAGGGGAGAGCAACCCAGATGTGTGCAGACATGCATAGGTAAGATTAGGCTTATGGGTTTTCTTAGTCCGCCAGAAAAAATCAGACGTGATAACCCGCTTGACTTTCTGGTGTATTATAAGAAAGTTGCTTTGCCGCTTTATCCCCAATTTGGACTGGAACCCAATGTTTACTATATTCCGCCAGTTCATGTGCCAAGGGAGTTTCTTTATCAGATGTTTGGACCAATGGTGGATGAAGCGATAGAGACATATAGAAGTGCTTCAGAAGATAAAGAACTTCTTGGAGCATTATTGCTATTTACGTCAACCCAGAAAATCATTCATTCATTCAGGGTTAAAGGAGATTATGTGTATGGATATGATGATAAAGGCAATGAAGTTGTTAAGGTGCCATTCACGGAGCCCCTCTACATAAGACCGTACTTTGATGGTAAAAGGAATGTTTACAGACATACAGTAACATAAATATTAACCTAAAAAAATGGGTGCCATGAGTAAAGGTTTTGTATTGCCATTCATAGGAACATTACTGGGAATGCTTGTATCTTGTGGCAAAGCAGAAGAGAAACCTATAGAAGGTTTTTCTCAAGAAATAATTGCCATTAGGGTAAGTGATACTATTCCATTAACCAATCCTGATGCGAAGGTGTGGCAAGAAGCCCCCGCTGTTCTAATTGAGCTAAAGCCTCAAAATATGATACCTCCGATTATTCAGGATGCAGTAATTAAGCAGTTAACAGTTAGGGCAATATATAATGACGATTATTTCGGAATGCTGTTGGAATGGGAAGACCCGACAAAAGATGATATCATTAATGTGGACAAATTTACTGACCAGGTCGCTATTCAATTCCCTATAACTCCAGAAAATCCCGGAAGTTTTATGATGGGCAACAAAGGAGCTCCTGTTCATATTATACACTGGAAGGCTATCTGGCAGAGAGACATAGAACAAGGATATCTTGACATTCAGGACCTATATCCGAACATGTGGGTTGACCTATATTATTTTAAAAAGCAACCTATATATTCTGAGTTTACTGAAGAAGGAGTGAAGATGCCAAGAGTTGAGGAGTTTTCTCCTGAACAAAATGATTATAATCCTGCCATTAAGATGAGGAACCCTGTGTCTCTTATTGAACGCCAGATTCCGGTTGAAGAAGCATTTGCTGAAGGATTCGGTACTTTTACCACTCAATTACATCAGGATGCTTTTGCATGGGGCAAATATGAAGATGGTCGTTGGAGAGTAATATTTGTAAGGCCCATGGTGAGTCCTGATTCAAGAGATGCTCCTTTGCCTGCCGAGACAATGGTTGCTTTTGCTGTGTGGGACGGCTCAGCAAATCAAGTAGGAGGAAGAAAACAATATACGCCATGGATACCATTGAAGCTGCAATAAAGCTTGTAAGACAGGCTGATCTCTTTAGACTGTTTAGCCTTGTGTTTAACTACCCTTCGGAGGAAGTGGTTTTGACTTGGCGGGAGCTTGCACAAGACATGCTTAGTAGTGGTCTTTTGCCAGCAGATCTTAAGGAAAAGATAACAGTATTGTTGAGCAAGAGTTCTGACTTTGAAGCCCTTCAGAGGGAGTATTCCGAAGTGTTCTTCACTGGTAAGGTGCCCATGTGTGAGACGGCAGCACATCCAGAATATGATGTATATTACAATCTTGCATCGCTCTATAAGATGTTTGGCTTTGAGCCTCGCAGTGGAGAAGCTCCTGACCATATAACTCGGGAGTTGGAATTCTTGTCCATCATGTGCATAAAACAGTTGAACGCTGACTCTGCTCAAAAGAAAGAGGTAACCGAAAAGGCTTACAAAACTTTTCTACTTAATAATGTCAAAGGGTTTATTCAAAAATTAAAAGACAAGATAGAGCAAGTAAAACCAGATGGTTTTTATGCATATGCAGTAAGAATACTATATAATGAAATAGAGAATAACAGTTAATCAGTTATTTCATACTTTTTCTAGGAATTTTTGAGTATCAAATCCCGCACGATGAACTGCGCTCCTTCTGTTTTGCAGAAGGATATGTATCTTTGGATATAAATTGCCATTATGGTAAAAATGATAAGGGTAGGATTGTTGATGTTTGCTTTCTTAGTGTCTTCATATGTAGCATCAGCGCACATTGGACACGACCATGATAATCAGCAAGAAGGCACTTCTCAGGAGAGTGCTGCTCGAGTTATTAATGACACGGCTAGCGGCTTAGCAGGTGGTCAGGCTGTTACTGAGCAGTCGGATGAAGAGATATATTTAAGGGATTTTCCTACCTATCATCCTCTGGTTGTTCATTTTC
>WFXT01000108.1 GCA_015490475.1 Bacteroidota bacterium | reverse complement strand
TTCAAATTGATTTTCCTCTTGGCACATACAAAGAACGAACGTACTACTATTTTACAGGGTCTGCCCTGCCCACATCCGTAAATCAACCTTATAGTACATGGAAATTGTTTGCTTACACTACTGTGGACGGACAGGTCCTAATCAAGTCATATAAGCCACTCAAAAACGTTAAGGTATTCACGGTAGGTGGCGCAGTAATATTTAATAACAACGTTAACGGAAAGCAAGAAGTGAGTATTGACCTGTCTCAATCAGGAAAGGGAATGTATTATATGCAGATTGTGGCAACGGATGGTGATACGAAGTTTTTACCGGTGCTTAGGTAATACTGGTTAGGTCAGGAAGTAGTAAGCAGGTCAGGATTGAGTTAATAATATAAAGACAGGAATTTATCTTAACTTTAGTGTTGTTTATTATAACCGAAGTGAAGCATTATGAAAAATAGACCTGTTTATTACACGAGACTGAGCGTTAATGTTAACAAGGTTGCATTGTTGCGTAACTCACGAGGAGGTAATATTCCCGATGTCATTCAGTTTGCGAGGCATTGTGAGTATGTTGGAGCGGAAGGCATTACAGTTCATCCCAGACCAGACGAGCGACACATCAGATACAGTGATGTATATGCTCTCAAGCCTGTTATTACTACTGAGTTTAATATAGAAGGGTTTCCTGATGACAGGTGGATGAAAATGGTTCTTGAGGTTAAGCCCGAGCAAGCAACATTGGTTCCTGATGCCCCAGACCAGTTGACCAGTGACCACGGTTGGGACACTAAAAAACATAGAGGATTTTTGACCGATGTTGTCAAAGCCCTTAAAGAGGCAGGCATCAGGGTTTCTATTTTCGTTGATCCAGTGCCAGAAATGGTGGAGGGAGCAGCACAATGTGGTGCTGATAGAGTGGAATTATACACAGGACCCTATGCTCATCACTTTGAATCCAATCCCAGAGAGGCAATAAAACCATACATAATTGCTGCCGAAACTGCTCTTGAAGTGGGTTTAGACCTTAATGCGGGACATGATTTGAATCTCAAGAACTTACCATTCTTAAAGAGATCAATTCCTTGGATTAAAGAAGTTTCAATAGGACATGCCTTGATAGCAGATGCTCTCTATTTCGGAATAGAAGAAACCATAAGGAGATACAAACAGGCTTTGAAATTGCCTGAATACATGCTTCATCAACATTGAAAGCACTGTTATGCAGTATGGAGAGGTGACAGAAAAAGTGGTTGACCTGCTCACTCAAGCAGTTGAAGAGGTTTACACGGATGAAGACACACGTTCAATTTATGCATCAGACGAAACGGGTTTATATTTTCCGCCTGATGTGGTTGTTAAACCAAAGACGCCCGAAGAAATTATTGATATTGTCAAAATTGCAAATGAGTTCAGAATTCCTATAACACCACGAGGAGGAGGGACAGGACTGAGCGGTGGAGCCCTGCCTGTGCATGGAGGAATCCTTATTTCAATGGAGAAACTAAATAATATAATTGACATAGATACTGTTTCCGGACTTGTTTTTACTGAGCCGGGAGTTATCACTCAGGTGTTGCAGGAAGCTGTTGCCCGTGAAGGCTTATATTATCCCCCTGACCCTGCAAGCAGAGGTTCATGTTTCATTGGTGGTAATATATCTGAAGATTCTGCTGGTCCACACGCCTTTAAATATGGAACTACACGGGTTTATGTAATGAACCTTGAAATTATTACGCCCACAGGAGAACGATTCTGGACAGGAAGTAATACTACTAAAAACACAACCGGGTATAACATTACTCAGGCACTTGTGGGAAGCGAAGGAACTCTGGCAATTTTCACTAAAGCAGTTTTAAAACTCATTTCCTTACCAGAGGACTCATTATTGTTGGTTTTACCTTTTGATAGTGTAGAAAAGGCTACTAATGCAGTGGGTAAGATAATGCAGTCTGGCATAATGCCTTCGGCAATTGAGTTTATGGAGAAAGACGCATTGGAGGCAGCAAGGTCATACCTGCAAGATGTTTCAGTTGCCTTGCCCCCTGCAAATGCTATGCTATGGGTTGAGCTGGACGGGGAAACAGAAACTCTTTTTAAACAAGCAGAGAAAATTTCTAATGTTCTTGCAAATGATGTTTATGGAGATGTACTATTTGCTCATAGCGACACCGAAAAAGAACGACTATGGCAGTTGAGACGCGTCATAGGGCTGGCAGTTAAAACTATTTCCCCCTATGTGGATGCTGATACTATCGTACCACGCAAAAATTTACCTCTATTATTGAAAAAAGTGAAGAATCTTGAGAAAATACATGGATTAAAAACTATTTGCTACGGTCATGCTGGAGATGGTAATATCCATGTTAATATATTGCGAGGCAATCTTGATGAAAAGACGTGGAGTGAAAAGCTGAACAAAATGCTTGATGATATAACCAAGGTGTGTGTAGAGCTTGGAGGCACTTTGGCAGGCGAACACGGCACTGGCTTAATTCATCGTAAGAGATTGCCACTGGCAATTTCTAAATCCCATCTTAACATAATGAAGCAGATAAAGAAGGTTTGGGACCCCCTCAACATTCTTAACCCCGGAAAAATATTCCCCGAATGAGGTTTTTAATCTATATGATTGCTTCAATTGTTTCATTGTTTAGTGTGGCACAGGTCTCTGATACGATAGCGACAGGAAAAACACCCCGCAATAAATGGTGGAAAGACCGAATCTTTTTCACTGGCAACATAGGAATGGCATTCGGTGCTGGTTACTACTTCATCGGAGCAGACCCCGGAGTCGGCTATATGATTACAGAACGATGGCATAGCGGTGTCCAACTGGCGTATTACCTTGCTGGAGACCCTGTATATACATACAGGCTTACCGGTCCAATAGTCTTTTCAAGGTTTTTTGTAATACCCAATGTTTTATTCCTTGCAGGACAATACGAACTGCTTCGTTCAACGATAAGGCAACGGAGCACACAATTAAAGAGTAGTCTCTGGCATCCCGCTTTATTGCTTGGACTTGGAATGGCTTCTTTCTCTGGAAACTTTATGCTTTTCTTTCAAGCAATGTATGACGTTCTTCAACACCCCAATTCTCTCTACTACAACACCAGATATCTGGTTTTTCGTTTTGGCTTCGCTTTTTACTAAAATTAACTTAGCATGATAACACCTGTTGAACTAAACTATCGGGAATACGGAGACCCTTCCAGACCAACACTTGTGATTCTGCACGGTTTGTTCGGAATGTCAGACAACTGGCACACTATTTCCCTTAAACTTGCCGATGAATTCCACATAATTAATGTGGACCTAAGGAATCATGGTTCTTCCCCGTGGGCAGAACCAATGACCTATGAAGCAATGGCTCATGACATAAAACACTTGATAAGCAACTTATCTGCTGAACACCTTGCAGTAATGGGACATTCCATGGGAGGGAAGGTTGCAATGCATTATGCCTTGAATGGAGGCTGTCCCTCTCTGGATGCTTTGATAGTTGTTGACATAGCGCCGGTTGAGTATCCAGATAATGAAACACATCTTAAAATTCTTGACCTGCTTGAGAAACTTCCCCTTGACCAGTTTAAATCCAGAGGCCAAATTGTGCAATGGCTTTCTCAATATCTGCCTACATACATAGCACATTTAATTGCTAAAAATGTTAAAAGAGAACAGAATGGAAAATTTAAATTAGTTCTTAATGTGCCAGTCATCAGAAAATATTACAAGGCATTGAGGGAAGCAGTGGAAGGACCGCCCTGTGAAAAACCGTCTTTGTTTATCATAGGTGAAAAATCGCCTTTTATGAAAGAAGAATACAAGCCACGCATCAAGGAGTTGTTCCCCCATGCAATATTTGTTACAATCAAGCAGGCAGGACACTGGGTCCATAGTGAAAAACCGGAAGTGTTCGTTGATGTAGTGAGAAATTTCTTGCGGAAGGTATGGCAATCAAAGTAAAGTTTGAACCCATCTTATTTTCAGTCGTTATCCCTGTCTATAACAGAGAAAAGTTTTTGCCAAAAACCATAGAAAGCGTTCT
>WFXT01000107.1 GCA_015490475.1 Bacteroidota bacterium | reverse complement strand
GTATCTGCTCGCTCAATAGTTAATGTGCGCTATTCCACAATTAGCAATAATTCTGCCAATACAAGTGGTGGGGGAATATATTGCACGTCCTTTCCGGGGAATACGACAACAGATTCGGCAACATCAAGAGTATATGTTGAATATTCAACAATTAGCAATAATTCATCAAACACAGATGGCGGGGGTATATTTTCAAGTGCCAATGCATTTTCCTCGTATGGACGATCCATAGCCAATTCTTTTGTCAATGTCAGATATTCTACCATTAACAGCAACACTTGTGGTGGGCTTGGTGGGGGAATCTATTCAAAAGCGGCTTCTGACTCAGCAAACTCTGTTTCGTCAACCACGGTAATAGCTTCCACTATCACTGGCAATAATGCCAACAGTGGTACAGGTGCAGGCGGAGCTATGTATTCATACGCTTATTCAGGGACAGCAACAGCTTCTTCCTTAATGAATATTGCAAACTCCACTATTTTCGGTAATCTCGCATATAGCGGGCTTTATACTGATGCTAACTCTACAAATTCTATATCCAGAATAAACACTACAAGTAGCATAATAGCCAACTTTAGTACCAACACAAACATTGACAACACTCAAGCTCCTACTATAGTATCAGGGGGCTATAACATCTTTTCAGACAATCCCAATGGCGCAACCACCAACGACCAGACAAACGTAACACAGACACAAATTAATCTTCAGCCACTTCAGTATAACGGGGGTTTTACAAAAACTATGTTACCGGGTCCTGGTTCAATAGCCATCAATCAGGGAAATCCTTCGGATATGAGTCCTGCCCAGAATGGCAGAATATGTGATGGACGACGGGACATAGGGGCAGCAGAAACAGGGCTTTCTTTTAGCATATTAAACATCACTGCTTGTAATGATTACATTTCTCCAAGCGGAAAATACGTATGGACAGAAAGTGGCACATATATGGACACAATTCAAAACTCTATAGGGTGTGACAGTGTCATAACTATTAACCTTACTATTGTTCCTGTTGACACTTCTGTTTCAATCAATGGAACTACATTAATATCCCATGCTTCCAATGCAACTTTCCAATGGGTTGAGTGTCCCTCAATGACCCCTATCCAAGGCGCCACGGATTCTTCATTCACTCCGACACAAAATGGCTCATACGCAGTCATAATATCACTATCCAGCTGCTCTGATACTTCCGCATGCTACTATGTGCAAGTCACTAACGTTGAGACAAGTTCTGAATCAAACGACATTGTAATTATACACAACACTGCCTCAAACAACTTGGTTGTCAAATCTAATTCCACAGAAATCTCTATTACATCATTACGAATAACAGACCTATCAGGAAAAATAATACACCGTCAGCAAATAAGACAGGACAAATACATCACAATACCTATTCCTGAGTTAAGTTCTGGACTATACATACTTACTCTGTTTGATAAAACGAACCGTATAGCCTCTTTCAAATTCAAGGTTGACCGGTAATGCTAATTATGGTTTTCTTCTTAATTTAGACAGAGTAAAAACAATGCAGAAATGGCTCTGGCAAGTAAGAAATGTGTTCCTTGTGAAGGGGGTGTTCCTCCTTTAACACCTGAAGAGATTGAAAGGCTAAGGCAAGAAATTTCTCCAGAGTGGAAAGTAATTGATAATCACCATTTGAGACGGGAATTCACTTTCAGGAATTTCAAGGAAGTAATG
Source organism: Bacteroidota bacterium (assembly GCA_015490475.1). GTDB lineage: Bacteria > Bacteroidota > Bacteroidia > JAADEI01 > JAADEI01 > JAADEI01. Next base: position 4,685 of record WFXT01000107.1, on the reverse strand, counting down.
GGATTTGTAAATATGGTAGCGGCAATTGCAGAAATGGAAGGGCACCATCCCGACATGATAATCCATTATTCACGGGTTGAGATAGAGATTTTTACGCATGCCATAAATGGCTTAAGCGAAAATGACTTTATTCTGGCGGCTAAAATAGACCAACTGCTTTAGTTAAGCTTCATTTTCAGCCACAAGAACTGGTAGCAAAGAGCTTAACTTTTGCAAGAAGTAAGTTTCTGCCTCGTCAAGAGTAGTATATAGCACACCTCCAGCAGCATTATGATGCCCACCTCCATTAAAGAATTTCCTGGCGAATTCATCAACATGAACATTTCCCTTTGACCTGAAGGAAAAGCGAACCATAGGCTTTCCTTGATTCTCTCGCGTCCTATCAATCATCAGAACTCCCAATCGTGTGCCTTCTATTGCAAGTGTATAGTTGACAAGACCTTCCGTCTCTCCTGGTCCAATATTAAATCTGACAAGGTCTTCTGCAGGAATAGCCATGTAGGTCGTCCTGAACTCGGGAAGATGCCTTATTCTGAACGTTATGCTATGCCCAAAGAATTGAAGCCTGCGCAAAGAAAACCTGTGATATATCAAGGAATATACTTTGTCAGGGTCCACTCCATATTCCAATAGTTCGGCAACTATTCTGTGAACTTCCGGCGTAACTGACCTGAATCTGAAACTGCCTGTGTCGGTCATAATTCCCGTATAAATGCACTCTGCAATATTTTTGTCTATCAAGTCTGTTTCATTGAAATCTTTTATAAATTTCCATGCGAGTTGTGCGGAGGACGCAGCCTCAGGATTCCAGTAACTTATGGCAGGCTCAACTTGGGGTTCCCTATGATGGTCAATAAGAATCACAGGGACTGTGCTGCGCTCCAGCTCCTCAGACAATTCATCTATGCGATTAGGTGCGTTAAAGTCAACATATATCAAGCTATCTGCTTCACGAATTATTTGCCTTGCGCGCTCAGGGCTTTCAGGAAATCTTATTACTTCGCTTGCCCCAGGCAACCATTCAAGGAAATAAGCAATTAACGAAGGTGAGATAATGTCTATAGTTACTGGCTTATTCCTTTTATGATACCACTTGCTCAGGAAATGCCTGATTGCAAGAGCGGAACCTAATGCATCACCATCCGGATTCCTGTGGATAAGAATAGCAATCCGGGACTTTTCAGAAAAGAAAGTTTCAAGTCTGTGAGCATTCATAGTTCACAGAGGCAATTTAAAACGCAACAACCCATATACCTCAGCATCCATGTGTTCATGTGCGATAAAGAACACCTGCCCTTTGTTTTTAACAACCTCTTCAATAAGGTCATCCACTATGTCTGCATGATATTCCCAGTTTTCCTTGTCGGCAGGCTCTTCAAACACTATCTGAAAGGGATCCTGTTTATTAGTCCATGCTTCTTTCCTAAAGCCCTCTCTAACAAGCAATGTTTGAACGGCAGAAAGCAATGCTGCTTTCCAAGTTTCCTCAATCCCTACACTAACTCTTCCCAACTTATAAAACTCTTCTTTTCTGGCAAGTTGCCTCTTATGTTCTTCCCTTATCCATTCAAGCACAAGTTCTCTATACTTTTTTCGTAAATCTTCAGCAAGGGGGTCAAAATAATCTCCTGTTACAATCATATAATTCTCTTTGGGAAATGGCTCGTTTTCAATAATTCTATTCACATAATTCTTTTCCTTATCATTGCACAAGACTATCACGGGCAAGCTACCTGCAGGAATAAAATAAGAATGTATAATATATCTCAGCCTTTGAGCCAGGGCATTGAAGAATTTGCGTTCTACGAGTACTGTGGGGTCCGGCGCTCTATCTCCTTTTGTGAATGTTTCGTAATCAATGTCAATTAATGATTCGTATAAAACAGAGTCGTCAACTTTTGTTAATTCTTCACCAACACCCGTATATAAGGGCGTTTCCTTCCTGCTAATAAGAAGAACCCAGAAAGGTTGATACCTATTGATGGTTAGCAGCAGGTCCCTAACTTCATAAGTGTTATCAACTATAATTTTTTCTCTTGGCTCAAAGGGTAAGTGAAAAACAAGATATTTATCAGGCGTTATGTATGCAGCAAGCCCTGGTGGTATGTGAGACAAATTAAGATTTGTTATAAACTCGTCGGATTGCTTCTTAAGTTTCTTAAACACATCTTCAGGAACCATTCCTTTTGCCTTCTCTAATGCTTCCTTTAAGTCATTCTCAATAATAGTTTTGTTCTTTTTACGTAGTGCAGGGTCATTGCGCTCCAGTTTCTTTATGATAGAAATAACTACCGGTTCCTTAACACCAAGAAGTTCTCGCAACTGTTCATGAAGAAATATATTCCTCTGGCTCATTTTAACTTTCTTTTAGGTCAAAGATAGGCACTATCTAATATATCTATGTGCTATTCACAAAACTTCTTCTGCTTGCTCCAGATCTTCATCACTCAAATTAACAGTCAAAGCAAGCAAGGCAGCCCAAGCAACAAGACTGACTATCACAAAGGCAACAGTAAACAACAAAGAAGCAATGAATACTTCAAAGGATCCAAAACCCTCTAAGTCAAAGTAAAACAATACACCTCTATAAAACAGATACAACAGTATAGTACTGAAGGCAAAGAAAAGAACATTAAACAATCCCACAAGCATGGTAGTATGCTCCTCCCTACGACGCTCCTCTTGAGACGCACCATACTCGTGAAACTTGTGCTTCTTCAAATAAGCACCCAATGAATGAACAGAGCTCAACAGCACTGTCAATGCAATCCATCCAGCACGAATAGCAAATATGCCAAAAACAACAAAAACAATTGCAGGCAAGATACTGCTTATATAAGCCCACACCTTCTGGTCATATAATTGTTGGAAAATACGAGAAAATAGTATTTCGCCCGTCCAAACAAGAAAAACGAGATAAAAGACAGCAAAAGCAATTCCAAAAACCGAAGTTATGAATTTTCTTATGTCCTTCATTGTACTCCCATTTGCGAAAAACTTTTGCAAGCATTATGCCATAAATATAAAAATGAAATTTTTTCATAACAATGTGACAGAATGTGGGGACTTGGCGTCAATCAACGTGTCCACGAATCTGCTTTTGTGCCCGTTCTTCATGTTTTTTCCTTGAAAAGATATGAAATATAGCAGCCCAGAACGGTTCCTTTTCTTTTTCTTTCTTGACTTTCGGCTTTTTACCCAACAACTCGGAAAGGTCTGGTTTACCAGCATCCACCCATGCCGAATACCAGTAGCTGCCCACTCGCTTTATAGCAGCCCTATACCGGCGTTCCACCATACCATTTAACAAACTGTCATATATGGCAATAAATTTAGGCGAATAACTTCTGAATTGCCTACTGCCCCTTGACACATAGACATACTTACATCCTTCATTGCACAACTCTGTCGCTTTACGCTCCAATTCAAGGACACTATCAACTCGCATGTGGCTTTCAAGAATTATTTTCCATGCCATCTCCAGTGGGTCTTCAATATAAACTGCTTTGCCAACATAAGGATTATATGTCTCACCGAAATTCTCAGGTATTCTTGATTCCCATAGGGCATGGATGCCATGTTGTCCAGTCAGTTGACCATTATAGTTGGCGGTAGTATGCAAAGGAACGTGAGCATCGGCAACATAATGTCCCAGGTCGGCACTGTACTTCAAAATACCAGTTAGGTCTTTGCGTTTAAAAGCATTAACCAACTTGTAATACCACTGTTGAATCGTCCACGGCAAAATCCCATGTTCATAAAGAGAATCTCCATATTTAGCATAGGCACTGTCCCACGTTCTGGGAATATCAAAATTCGGATATGTGCCATATTTGTCAAGGTCTATATAGTGTCTTGGTGCTTCGTTGGGGTCAATATACCGTCTTCTATCTGGGGCAGGGGCTTGTTCCTTTATGTATTCATGATGCTTTTTATACAAAAGAGCCATTTCCTTGGGTAAAGTAAACACAGCATAATAGTTAATATGTCTATGTCCCCAGAATCCCCATTCAATAAACAGTGGTAAAGAAACAAAGCCAATTAAGAGATACAGCCACTTTTTCATGCCCCGTCTTCTTCGTTATGATTAGGCAGTTCGCACAACATTGACTCAAGGTCTTCTGGAAGCATGTGTCCCATTTTATCCCGCTTTGTTACAAGATACCTCAAATTATATTTATTTGGCGGAATGGGGATTGGCACATTTTCCACAATTTCCAGCCCATAGCCCTCTAATCCGACACGTTTCTTGGGATTATTAGTCAAAAGCCTTATTTTTCTGACTCCAAGGTCCCTCAATATTTGCGCACCTATCCCATAGTCTCTCTCATCCATTTTGAAGCCTAATTTAATATTTGCCTCCACCGTATCAAGTCCTTCATCCTGTAGTTTGTAAGCCTTCAATTTGTTCAAAAGCCCTATTCCTCTACCCTCTTGATTCATATATACCAGAACTCCCTTTCCTTCTTTTGAAATCATTTGAAGTGCTTTTTTCAACTGGTCTCCACAATCACATCGCAATGAACCTAACACATCACCTGTAAGACACGATGAGTGAACACGAACAAGAACGGGCTCGTCTGGTTTCCATGTTCCCTTCACCAGAGCCAGATGAGTTTGACCCGTAGTGGTCTGGGTATAAGCAATTAATTTAAAGTGTCCGTATTTCGTGGGCAGTTCTACTT
>WFXT01000106.1 GCA_015490475.1 Bacteroidota bacterium | reverse complement strand
GTTTCTGGACTTGGGGGAGTTGAGTTTCAACGGGATAGAGAGAATGAATTTAAGCTCTCAAACGAAACCCTTTCACAACTATGGAACGCTCTTGACAAAACAATTTCAGAAGCTATAGATGTACTAAACAACTTAGATGAGCAAAACTTATGTAGGAAATTAGTTATTCAAGGGTTCACCGTAACAAGCTTAGAAGCTATATATCATGCCATAGAACATTTTGCCTATCACACTGGACAAATCATCTACATAACAAAAACCCTCACAGGCAAGGACTTAAAATTTTATGTAATTGGAGAGGATGGCAATCCCAAACCCAATTGGTAAAATAATTTATAGTGCAATAAGCTCTACCTACAGATTAACTTAAACTTATGATAGTCCTTATCGCCGTTTCCAATCCTATCGAAGCGAAGGACCAAACCAACAGCAACCATATTATTAGGACAGACCGTTTGTGCCTGCCAGTCATAACTATTCCACCCTCCAGGTCCAATTCCCGGACTTGATAATTGTGTAGGTCCATATACGTGCAAATTACCATCAATTCTAACACTACCTGCCACATGTAATTTTTGTAGAGGATTATTAGTTCCTATACCAACATTGGTTCCGTTGTCGTATATTTGGCTGTTACACACAGCATTTCCTGTCCATTTTTGCACATAATTAACTGCTGGACTGCCGCATAGTGGCGTCAACCCAGAGGCAGGTCCTGGTTGTGTAATTATCCAACTTGAACCATTCCACATTAAAACATCGCCCGGAGAATTACCATTATGAATTCTTAAACGATTAGTAGATGTTCCATCACCAATTAATGGCGCTTCAGTTTTAATCTTAGGTTCTTGCCAGGTAACCACTCCATTACCATCAGTAGTAAGAACATTCCCTGGCTGCCCATCAGTATTAGGTAAGGTGTAGTTCCCTATAGTCAATTTCCCTGTAAAGCGACCCTGTCCATTAACATCCAGTTTGAATACGGGATTAGTGGTTCCAATACCAACATTTCCGGGTAATGCACTGTAAATGTTTTGTCCAGAAACCACCCAATCACTATCAGAAGGCATACTTCCACTGCCACCAGAATAAGTTACTAACTTATTCCATGTTGTTCCATCCCAATAGTAATATCCAGCTTCCAAGCCGGGAGTTCCTACATTATATACAAGCAAGGAAATTGCAGGAGAAGGTATTGTCAAAGAATCCTTAGGTCCCTGCAAGGCAACTCTTGGAATGAGAATACCTTGGTTAGGGGATTTTATTTCAAGAGCAGCACTTGGATGGGGTGTTGTTGTTCCAATTCCTATTTGCTGTGCAGTCAATTGAATAGCGGTAACGATCATCACCGCCAGGGCTCCTGTCCTCATCATCCTTAATTGATTTTAGGGTTATTAGCAAATTTACAAAATTTACTGCAAAGTGCAAATTAATGGTCAATCAGCACTATTTTCTTAGTTATCACGGCTTTGTCATCAGTCACTATGGTAATTACGTACACTCCTTTCTGCAAGGATGGTAATTCAAGGACAAATAATCCAGTTGCTTTGTTAATGCTCGTTTGCCACAGCAACTTTCCTCTCAAATCATATAATGCCACATCTTCAATAGGTTCAGCAGAATTAATAATTATACGGCTATCACCTGCATACCACAATTCAACATTTGCTTCAGATGGAATTAAAGATGATAGAACCACATTAAACACATGATATGCAGTATCCACGCATCCAAACTCATTCTGCACTACGACATAAATAGTATCTGTTCCTGTGTTTGTAGGTTTGACAGAGACAATAGAATCAGTTCCTATCAATTGTCCGTTCCAGAACCATTTATAAGAGAATTGTGTTCCTCCCACAACTGAAACACTTATGTAGTAAGTACTATCTTTAATCATAATGGAAGGAGCATTCAATGAAGCCATCGGTGCATCATCAACCTTCACATACGTATAATCTCTTATTACACAACCATTTTTGTAAGATATCTCAACCGACAAATAAGCATTATTATTGACTTCAATTACAGGTGTAGTGTCTCCTGTATTCCATGAATATGTAGCAGGTTGAAAAGCAGTGCCCACAGAAACATCTAAAACAAGTGGCAAATTGTTAGAACAAACATTTACCACGGGGGGCAAATCAACCGCAGGAACAGAATCCATTACAATTATTGAATCCGCCACTTCAGTATTATCATATCCATAATTGTCAATAGGCGAAGATACAGTTCCAACAACTTCATAAGTCCCATTCAAAACGTTTTGGAGCAATACGGTAATAGTATCATGGCATACTCCGACAGACAAGCCAAGAAGTGTCGTATCTTTCTGAGACGGTGCACTAATAGGTCTCAAATTCAATGATACATCAGCAGTTTGAGTGGTGTTTGTAAAGTTGACAAGAATGAAAGAAAGTTCTACAGGCTTACCAACACAGTTTGCAAAATAAGGATTAGGAGTTACAAACTCTCTAAAGGAAATGTTGGACATATCAATGTCAAAAGTTTCTGCAACCTCTATTTCCTGTCCACAGCAGTTTCCGTTATCAGGAACTTGTCCGTTATTGTTAACAAATAACAGAGTGTCATTCACACAAGCAACGGTATAAATTGAATATGTCCCACCACTCCAACCATCACCCCACGAATCCCATGCCTCAAACCTATAGGTTTCTCCATCAAACACGCAAAATGAATCTACATAAGTGGTATTATCGGCATAGGTACCGGGCGAGACGGAGGCTACAAGAGTATTATAAGGCAAGTGATAAACCTTCCAGAATACTTCATTTCCATAATTGCCAGTATTAACTTCTACGAAAACCCACCTATTACCTATTGTATAGTTAACACTTATAGTATCATTATTGGGTCGTGCATCCCCTTTGGCACTGGACCATACTTTCAGTACTCCAACGCCACTATTAACATTAGTGTAGCCAACATAAACGGTATCAATCTGACATGGTTGCATACCCCCCACAGAAGAGTAATCAACGATGAGGGAGGCAGAAGTAATTCCATCATCAAATCCTACATAAACGGTATCAAATATGAGATATGTTGGATTTCGCAATACTAAGATAATAGAATCTTCAAGCGGTTCTCCACATAGATAAAAGCTATCTGGCGACAACAATTCTACTGCTTCTACGTCGGGGTTATTGATTTCAGGGTCAAAAACACTAAACGTCTCTGATGCCTCTATTTCTTCCCCACAACATGAATTATTATCTGGACTTTGCCCGCTGTTATCTGCTAATAGTACAGTGTCTCCACAAATTGTGAGCATGTATATTTTATAACCCCCATCCGTCCAACCATCACCTGTTCTATCCCATGCCTCAAATCTATATGAACCATCTATAACACAAAACGACTCAGTATATATTGAATTTGAAGCATAAGTTCCCGCAAAACTTCTGGCTACCAAGTAGTTAACTGGGGTGTAATATAGCTTCCAGAACACATCACTACCATAGGAACCAGAATTTATGTCGGCATAGACCCATCTGTCACCCACCATTACATAGTAAGTTGTGGTATCAGAAGGTGTTAAATCATTATTCAAATCATGAGCAAATATTCTCAGTTCATATAATCCTGCTCCAGTAACATTGAAAGGCAGATCTACCACTGCAACATCTGATATGTTGGGGCACGCACCAAATCCCCCAGTACTTACATAGGATATTGTATCTACATAATATGTGCCTCCCACTCTATATCCAATAATAAGAGAATCAACTGGCTCCTGAGAAAAGTTAACCAAGGAAATTCTGATAGTGTCGTTTGTTCCAACACCACAAATAGTGTTAGCAATTCTATTAATACCAACAATTTCTACATTAGGTTGTGTAGGTAAGGCAGTAAGGGAAAGATTTTCAAAGTGCCAGGAATCTAATGTAGGACCACCACCGCTTAATACCTTTATCCTAACACGAGTAACAGTGATTCCTGCCGGCAAACACACTGCAAATTCCTGTCTCGTCCAATTGATAGGTGCTTGCGAGCCATCATAAACAACAATGTCCTGCCACGATGAACCATCCCAGTACTGAACTGCTATTTTGTCTCCCGCTTCCGGTCTATCACCACATGTTCTATTACCTCCTCTGTAAAAATACGTTATAATAAAGCCTCCTGAAGCCCCTACATCAATAGCTGGGCTTTCAACAAAAGTCTGATTATCTCCCCACAATGTCAAGAAACTTCCAGAGATACTTCCACAGGAACTAACAGATCCGTCTATATATGCAACACCTTCAGTGATCCAGCACTGGCTAAAACTTGCTGAATTGTTAAATGTTTCCGAAAATGGTAAGTTAGAGATGGCACATAGGGAAGTAAATGCCGTATCTGCTGATGCATCAGACCCACAATATCCCCAAATATAGAAGTCATAACTATTAGAAGGATTCAATCCTGTTATAGTATCTGGAGAATTGGCAGGAGAAATGGTAATTATCGTTCCAGTTCCGGGTGTAAATCCAGGAGGTCCATACTCAACCTTAATTGAATCAAAACTACCTGGCGAATATGAAATCACAACATCACCTGCAGATATCCAATTTGCTGATGCACTGGTCAACGGCGGACAAATTGAAAAAATAGTTACTGAATCAATTGCCCAGAATAAATCACCTTGCTCATGCCACACGAACCTAACCTTAAGCTGGGTGCTTGCATAAGGAGTGATATTTATTGTATCCCACAGAGGGGCTACCCATGAACCATAATCAGTTCCTGTATAAATTTTCACTGTGACCCATGAGGATGAGTTAACATCCCACACCTGTACATATCCAGTATCATCTTGATTATAATTGTAATAGGTTAAAAGTCCCAAATATAAATCGCCTCTAAGGGAACCAGGTAAAATAGTAATTGCTGGTGTTTCAATAGTATCTCGCTGTCCTAAAAGCGCATTACCTTGAATAAAAAGGAATTTACCTTGCCCAAGGTCATTACCACCGAAGTCAGTAACTACAGTCCATGTGGAATCTGACTCCAACGGGGGCTGTTGGTCAACAACCCCTCCATCACCCAACTGCCACCCTGCGGGTATAGTACCGGGGATTACGGTTGAGAAAGTTTCATTGAAATACACTGTTTGTGCTTGAATGCTCAAAGCAATTAAAGTCAGAGGAAAAACTTGGGACAACTTTTGGAATTGCCTCATCACCACTTCTTGTTTTTATGCAAAGTTAAGGCATTTTTCGTTTTGTAAACAACTTTTGACTTTAAAAGTTAAACCATGATGAAGGCTGCTGCTTTAACAGCCCCCACATTAAGCGCTTTCCTGATTTCGGTTAAAATTTCATTATATTGCTTCTGTAGTGTCTTATCAAACAAACCATAATAAGCACTGCCGGACCCCGTTAGGGAAACATATTCAGCACCCATATTAGTCAGCATTTCTTTGATGCTTTTAAAGTAAGGAAATAGAGCCTCCGCTATCGGTTGAAATTGATTCATCATATTACTATCATTCCATGAATCGGGACCAAGCCTTATTAGTTCTTTAAAATTTGCAGGCGGGTTTACAAATTGTTTAATCCTACTATACATTTCAGAAGTGCTCAGTCTCTTTTCTGGCACAACAATAATAACAAAGTAGTTACCAAGCCATGGCAAGTTAATAAGTTCAAGCTTTTCACCCTTTCCCGTTGCTATTGCAGGCTTTTTGTATATAAAAAAAGGGACGTCAGCACCAATTTGCTTAGCAACTTCCACTTTTTTAGCTTCTGACATATTCAAATCAAACATTACATCAATTGCATTTATCACAGTTGCAGCATCAGAAGAAGCACTGCCCAATCCAGTGCCAGCAGGAATTTGCTTTAATAAGTGAATTTCGACATCACTCAATTTGAGCCCATATTTATGTTTAAGAATTCGCAACGCCTTCAAAACTGTATTATCCTGCGATGGCACATCCTCTTTGAAATCACCATAAACACACATCTTTGTTGAGCCCTGGCTTTTATTAACTATCTCAATCACGTCAAACCAGGCAATGGGAACCATACAGGTTACTATATCATGATATCCATCGGGGCGTTTACCTGTGATATATAGTCCAATATTTATTTTGGCAGGTGCAAAATCAATCATGATACCATTTTAGCTCTTCTGGCAAGAAATTTAAGTAGTATTGGTGCGAAAGGCTCACGAATGTCTATTAAAGCATAGTCAGCACCGCCTCGCAAGCACAATTCTTCAACAGATTTCTGCCACTGAGAAAATACTTCCTTATATTCCTCTGCTATCTCTTTTATTGATACCTCTTCCTGTATATGCGATTGCTCAATATCTTTAAACTTCACCCAGCTAACATTACTAACTCGCAAATCCTTTTCTGTTTGAGAATCAAACACATGAAATATTAACACATCATTTAGCCTACTCCTATGAAAGCGCAATATAGATAGCAATTTTTCCATAAATTCCTCTTCTCCACTCTCACCATACAGTGCATTGTCAAGCATGTCTGAGAAGAGAACAATAAGGGAACGTTTGGGCATTGCATATGCAGAACGTTCTAAAGCGTTTAATAGGTTGCTTTCTGATTGCGGCGGATTTTCAAGATATTTCTCAAGAAGCCCTATGCTTCTACGATAATGAAGAGGCTTAATAGAAGGTTTGTCCATAATACTATGTCCAACGACGTGGATGGAAAAGGCATCTCGTTGAAGTTTCAATAAGTATAAAAGGGCTGCTGTCCCAAAAAGCGAGAATTTAAACTTCAAATTTTCTCCAGGGGGGTACAACATTGAAGGACTGGTATCAAGAATAATCAACACTCTCATATTAGTTTCTTCCTCAAACCGCCTGGTATATTTCTTTTTAAGTCGTGCCAGCAACTTCCAATCCAGATGCCTTAAGTCGTCCCCAGGCTCATAGGGCCTATGATCAGCAAATGTTATAGAAAATCCGTGATAGGGACTCCTATGTAAGCCGGTAATAAATCCAGCAACAATAGTTCTCGCTACTACCTGAACATTCTTAATCTGGCTAATATCCTCTAAGGTAAGTAAAGCCATTAATTTTCGCCTATCAGTTTCTTAAGTTTTTCTTCAAGTACGGCAGCGGGAACAACCCCCACTACTCTATCGACAACCTCGCCATCTTTAAAGAACAATATAGTGGGAATTGCCCTGATACCATATTGGACAGGGACATTGTAGTTTTCATCAACATTCATTTTTCCGATTACTGCCTTATCCTTGTATTTCTCAGCCAGTTCCTCAATTATTGGCTCAATCATTCTGCAAGGACCACACCACACAGCCCAGAAATCAATCATTGCAGGCTTTCCTGAATTAAGTATTTCTTGTTCAAAGTTTGCGTCCGTAATTTCCTTTGCCATGCCCATATCAGTTTTTATTTTAAATGTTTTTAGTTATTATCTGATTGTTGCTCTCCACCATTCTGCTTGGGCTCCGCTTCCTCCTTACTTTCAGTCTGTGCTTGTTTTACTTTGCCTTTTTTAGTTTTCAAGGGTGCTAAAATCATTATCATGCGTCGCCCTTCCATCTTGGGTGGCGATTCAACAGTGGCTATGTCTTTCAATTCTTCTATCATGCGCTGAAGGACCTGCTCGCCACGGTCCTGGAAGACAATTTGCCTTCCTTTAAAAAAGACATACGCTTTTACCTTATCACCATTTTCAAGGAATGACCGAGCATAACGCAACTTAAATTCAAAATCATGGTCATCCGTCATCGGCGTAAAACGAATCTCCTTAACCTCGGTTTGCTGAGTTTTCTTCTTCTGCTCTTTTTCCTTCTTCTTCTTCTCAAATATGAATTTGTTAAAGTCCATAATCCTGCATACCGGAGGGTCTGCATTAGGAGCCACTTCCACCAGGTCCAACTCCATTTGCCTTGCCAACCTAAGAGCCTCTTCAATAGGATAAATCCCTTGTTGAGGTACATTATCACCCACAAGGCGGACCTGCGTAGCGTCTATCTCTTCGTTAATGCGATACTTAAACTTTATATCATCCTTATAGTTGGGTCTTGCCTTCCTTCTCCTTTTTCCCAAACTTCCTGATTTTTCTGCTTACTGTATTAATATTTGTTTCGTAAGTTTAGTTCCATCTGAAAGGTATATACTGAACACATACACTCCTGCAACAGGCAGTCTTCTTACCATAACCTTTTGTCCCCCGGCTTTCTCTTGATATATTGTCCTGCCAACTGCATCCGTAACCACAATTCGCTCAATATTACTTTCAGACCTGTTGATTATAACTACGGACCTATCCTTAAGGCTTATAACATCAACCAACTTCTCAGCATCTGCCTGCTCCACCCCCACAGTGACTCTCTCTCCGTATTCAAAAGCGAGGGCACCGGGCGTAACACCAACAGCAAAAGCATCAACAAAAGAATTATCAGAAACCCTGTAGGCAATCACCAATCCCCAGTTCTGAAAATCTGTCTCTGTTATCCATATATACCCATTAAGGGTATCATGAAAGATTTGATAAAATGTTTTGCCCAATGGCAAGGTATCCAAAACCCCTATGTTTGAAATAGGTGTCCTTAGCATATAAGTTGCTCTTGTGGTCCAAGAAGTGTCCGCAAAATATGGTTGGAAGTAGATTCTTTGGTCCACTAAAGCAGAACCTGTGCATCCAGAAGGAAGCCCAAGGTCAACAGTGGTTACTGTTCCAGCAACTCGTGCATACGTGGAAACACTGCTCGTCGTAAAGTCGGTATTATTGAAAGCATAAACGTTTTGTCCATCAGTCATTAAGTTTTCAGGATTTATACCATCTGGACCAAGGTCAACAAGTCGCATGTTATTAATGTCTGAAACCGGAAATACGGCAATATAGCCCACGTATTGACCCCACACAAATCCATTATTAACTGCCACATACACTGAATCGCCGAGGATAAGCACATCATCACTATGCCATTTGAGTGGCGATGTTGTCGTATCTGCCTCTTCTATTAATTGTAATGTGTTCTTATCATAAACCTGCAGGTAGGAATTACAACAACCTAAGGAAGGCAATTCACCACGTGCAACAAACAATCTTTGTCCACTTATGCCTATTCCACGAACACCTATGGATACCGCTTCAGCGACACGCTCAAGGGTGTTTACATTATATTTTATTATGAAAGAGTCAGCGGTAACATAAAGGAAAGAATCCTCAAGAACCATGTCAACACCAAATCGGGCTCCCCAAATGGTGTCAAAAACAACATATTGTCTGGTGTCCATGTCTATGTATCCAACTGTAACAGGAACTTCCGTCTGCCCTGTCCAATAATTGTGATATCCTTCATTGAGCACGTAGATGCGTTTCAGATATTTTTCGCCAGCCAATGCAGTCATTGTTAAACCTGCCAGAATTCCTAAAGCCACTCTTCTCATCATCAATTATTTTTTGACAAAAATAATATGATGGGGTAACATTTTCTCTGGACAATGTCAACTCACAATCCACATTCTTTTTTTATTCAATGCAAGAGATAAATCTCATCGGTAACACATCATATAATTCCAACCCGACAATGCATAATTTCATATACCACTTATAACAAATTAGGGATAAAATCAATGATTTTACTGGCACACAGCATGTTTTGGACAGTTTGCTTGAAAGTTTGTGTTTTTTCTTACGAAATTTAATTTTTTTAGGTAAAAAACAATGAGAGCAATGAGCAGAATAATGATAACGGCGGATTGGCATCTTGGCAAGACTTATAATAGTAAAAGCCTGCTTCCCTTTCAGAGCAAAATTCTCAATTGGCTTGTGGAAGAAGCAATCAAAAGGCAGGTGGAATGGTTTGTTATTGCAGGAGACGTTTATGACAAACGGCGTCCCAACAGAGAAGAGATGCATGTACTTGAAACTTTATTACACAGACTTAATGAGAGTGGTGTCAACATTATTATAATAGCGGGAAATCACGACGGTGAAGTGCTCACACTGTATAGTTCATTGTTGGACAGGCACAGTGGTGGACAGGTTCATTTGCTTCGTGCCGACACTTCACAGAACCCATTTCCCCGAAAAGTGTTTGAAATAAACGGCTTTTCCTTTTTTGCCCTGCCCTATATGGATAGACTCACTTGCATGCAACTACTTCAAGAAAATGGTATTACAGTGGATGACACTCTGCAGGAAAGCCTATTAAATCTTTATCTCAGGCACTGGATAGATACCATAGAAAAACCTGAAAATGCCATATTAATCACTCACATCCTGCCTGCATCCTTAACATCAAATGAATCAGGTGCCGATGAGATAGTGGGACAGATGCTACCTGTTGAACCAGATATCCTACAACCCCTTAAACATGTTTTCGCTGGTCACATCCATCGCCCTATGAGAATTGAGCCTAATATAACCTTTGCTGGTGCCCCATATCATTTGAGCCCAATGGATAAATATGACCCATCTGCTCTAATTGTGGAAGTGAATGGTGACCTGCACATTGAACGTATTGAAAAAATGCCTTCGCTATTCAAAACTATTCACATTTCGGCTCGTGAAGACGTTGAGGCTATCTCAGACTTAACAAATGAGCACTTTGTGATAATTAAAATTTCGGGCAATGAGGCAGAAGAAATTCACAAGGCTGTTGTTGAAACGCTTCCAGAATCAATAACAGTAAGCATTGAGTTTGACGCTGGAACAATACCTGTTACAAGTTTTTCAGAACTGGAAACAACCCGAAATCTGCATCAATACTCGCCATTGTCTCTCATCTTGACTTATGTTAATGAAATACACAACACTGAACTTTCCGATGAAGACCTGCAAATCATAAGTGAAATCCTTGAAAAATCCATCAACGATGAGACTGCATAAAATCAAACTCAAGAACTTCATATCCCACGTCAACACAGAGATAGATTTTGAAAGAATAACAAATCAGTATGGAACCAATTTTATTCTGATTAGTGGCGATACGGGAAGTGGCAAGTCTTCAATTCTGGATGGTTTGATTGCTGGACTATATGGCATTGGCGGGCAGAAATCCTTTATAGGTGGCAGGGAACCGCTTTCGTCCTATGCATCCGATAAACATTGGCAGGTTGAAGTGGAATTTTCAATTGGCGACAGGCGATATAAAGTGCTTCGCAAAGGTTCAACGGCAACGTGGTTTCAAGAACAGAATGGAAAAATGGTAAGGACAAATGAACCTGCCCCCTTGCCCATCAAAGACGGCAAGTTAGCACGCAAGGTAATGGTCATCCCACAGGGCGATTACTTAAAAATCCTGACTGCCACTAAAAATGAGCGACAAAAATTATTACTTCAACTCATTAATGTGGACTGGCTTGACAGATTCATTAAATTAATGAAGGAACGCCGAAACTTGCTCAACGAAATGGTTAAACAGGATGCAATAGCATTAAAGAATCACTTGATTCAGACGCTGGAATTAATTAGTAGTATAAAACTTCCAGAAATTACGGAAGTAGAAATATCAACCCATTTTGAATCCATAGTATCAAAAACTACACAATGGTCAGAACAACTACAACAAATAGATGCAGAACAACAAATAGATGCCCTGATTGAATTTATACAACGAGAAAAAGTCTTTGAAACCCTAAAGCAACTTATTGACTCACTTGCCCAAACACGACAGAAAATAAAAGAACTTGTCAAACATAGACAGAGTGCCAAAAGTCAACTGGAAAAACAGTTAACCAAACTGGAAGCATTATTATCCCCTCTTCAAGAGACACAACAGATACTCAATAACCTGAAAACACTGGAAGCCAACAGGGAAATTATTATTAAACTGGAAAAACAACTTGCTGAACTGCGTCTGTTAGAGCAACTTTTTAAAGAACCCTTGCTGAAACTGGATAAAACAACTACGGAAATCAAGAACCTGAAACAAGACATTAGCAAAATTAATAAAGTAATCAGACAACTCACCATTTCAGAACAATCTTTACGAAACCTACAACAGGTTCTGACACAATATGAACACGACTTGTATAACAACCTGAATGAATTAATATCGGCAATAAAGAGAATCAATGAAGTTTTGAATGTTGGGAAAACATATTATAAGCAATGGCAGGAAGCCGAACAACAT
>WFXT01000105.1 GCA_015490475.1 Bacteroidota bacterium | reverse complement strand
CCTCGTCCAACAACTATGGTTCAGTCCCCTGCTTCTGGGTGGATAACCAGTGACTTTGTGGCATATTTTAATGATTCAGGACCATATAAAGAAAGATTTTATTTAGTTACTGATTCTTCAACTGCTTGGGGAGCTAACACATCCCGTGGATTCCTATATGATGACTTTACTACAAACTCAGGAGCATGGACTGTTTATTCCGGCAACTGGCAATTTACTTCTAATGGAACCCTTGTTCAGACAGACGAAGGCAATTCTAATACTAATATTTACATACCTGTTGACCAAAACTTATCACCAATCATTCTCTACAGATGGAGGGCAAGGATTTCTGGGTCAGGAACTAACAAGCGAGCAGGTTTACACTTCTTCGCAGACAATGCTAACACAGCAAATAGAAATAATTCGTATTTTGTCTATTTCCGTGAAGACCACGATAAAGTTCAGATTTATAAAGTGGTTAATGATACATGGACACTTGTTGAAGATACGCCATATACCATTAACAACAATCAATGGTATATCTTCTCTGTTGTCTTTAATACCACTACTGGTCAGATTGATGTTTATATAGACACACTGCTTGTTGCCACATGGCAAGACCCAAACCCGCATGCTGTCGGAAACTATATATCACCGCGTAGTGGAAATTGTATCTACGAAATAGATTGGATAGAAGTGTGGAAGTATCGTTCTGGAGGTGGTGTCCTTGTAGAAGTGGGACCAACAAAGGACATGCGATATGAAAGTCCATATCATTATGCTATTGTTGGTAGAGTCCATACTATTGTGACAGATTCTTTTGGCAGGCTTTCAGACCCCAACTCTGTTGGATATTGGGTTGATTTCACACCGCCAATTACTGCACCAGTCCGAGATGGTTTGTCAGCAGACATAGACACCACGTCAAACAATACTTCATTATCTGCTAACTGGGACTCATTCACAGACCCCAATTCCCCTGTGATTTATTATGAATATTCTGTGGGCACTGTCCCCGGTGATTCATCTGTCATTCCATGGACTCAAACCACAAATACTTCATTTACTCAAACAGGTTTGTCCTTGACTCCCGGGCAAACTTATTATGTTAACGTAAGGGCGTATAATGAAGCAGGACTGAGAAGCCCCATAGTTTCTTCTGATGGTTTAATGGTTCTGTCGCTGACGGTTCCTTCAACAGTAATTAATGTGCCGGGAGCATGGGTAACTCAGGATTTCAATGCTTCTTTCTTTGATTATGACCAAGAACAGGTACAGTGGCGTTTTTATCAGGTTGCAAGCAAAATATCTGATACCAGATGGCAGGCAAACACCTCTTTCGGATTCCTTGAAGAAAACTTTGATACCAGTGCCCTTCCTTCTCAATGGACTGTTTATTCGGGCAACTGGCAAATTGTTAACAACAAATGGCTAATTCAATTGGACGAAGCCAATAGTAACACTGCTTTTTCTGTTCCAGTGGACCAAAATATTTCTGCACCGATCCTTTACCACTGGAGGGCTAAAATAGAAGGGTCTGGAACTAATAAACGAGCCGGACTGCACATCTTTGCTTCTGACCCTGCATCCAATCGTGGCAATTCTTATCTAATTTATTTCAGGGAAGACGATGACATTATTCAAGTCGTAAAATCTGTTAACGACACACTTATTTTCCCCTCTCAGATATGGGAACCCTTCCCCATCAACTATGGTCAGTGGTATGACTTCAAGGTAATTTATGACCCCCAAACAGGATGGATTTTGATTTTTGTTGATGACACTCTTAGGGCATCATGGCAAGACCCCAATCCTTTAAACACAGGAGGTAATTATGTGTCTCTTCGTAGTGGAAATGCTATTTATACTGTTGATTTTATTCGGATTTACAGAGGACGTCCCGATACAAATGTTCTTATAACTGTTGGACCGGGAGCGGAATTATTCACACAAAACGCATCACCGTTTGACCCTGCAGGTAAGATAAGGTCAATAGTTATGGATACTACTGAGTTGCTCTCTGTAATAGCGGAAATCTTGCTTAATGTGGATTGGACTGCACCATATCCAATAGGTGCCCCCTCAGATATTACGCCATATGACCGGGATACGATATATGTTACAGATTCTTTGCCTGTCACTATATATTGGAATGATTTCTATGAGCCTAATTCTGCTATTGATTATTATGAGGTATGTCTGGGCATAGCACCGGGAGATTCGTCAGTACTACCATGGACCCAAACAACATCAACATTTTACCAGTGGACTAATGTAAATCTTGACACTAATACCTATTATTATGCTTCTGTGCGTGCTGTTAACACTGCTGGGCTCAAAAGCTGGATTTCTATATCTGATGGATTTGTAATTGTTAACAAGCCCAAATCTCAAGACACACTATCGCAGGACACCACAATAATATCTGTTGAGTTTCCTGTTGCAGAAAATAAAGGAAACATAGTTGCACAGATTGTTTCAACACATGAAGGCAAACAAATTAAAATCAAGACACAAGAATCAATGGATTTGATTATTAACTTAACTGATGCACTGGGACGGACCCTATTCACATGGCAGGGCACCGTTTATGGAGAAGCATATCTGCCATTGCCCAAGAATGTGCCCCATCAGATAGTGCTCGTTAGAATTGTTGACCAAGAGGGTAGTATAGAACCAATCGTGTTGAAAACCGCTATTGAACCGTAGTATTGCTTGTGTGCTTATGCTAATGGGTCGGTAGTACGTCGTTATAATTCCTGAATTTTGCATAAATCATACTTGCATTGAGGGTAAGATGGGTTATAACAACACTGTTCTTTCTTCTGTTGGCTTTTCTATCTGCCGATTCCCCTGTGCATGAGAACACCGTAATACTGTTTATCAGATGGGTTACCCCTGATAGTTCCTTGCTTATGGTATGGGACTGGTCAGGGAAGCCCCGTGTCTTAATGTCTAAGAAAGGACCTTATTGGTGGGCAAAGTGGAATCCATCAGGAACAAAACTGGCTATTGTAAGAGGTAGAAGACCTTTTACTCAATTACTCATTGCCAACTGGGATGAAAAGTCAAATTCTATCAGTTCAATAGACATTTTACATAGCGGTGATTCATCTGGCTTTTTTCATTATGTTGACTGGGACCCCACGGGTAATCTACTTGTAGCGGAGTGGTGGTTCCCTGCTGACACAGACAAAGCCCTTCTTGTTAATGACTATGTGTACTTTTCTGACCTTTTGATTATAAATACAAAGACCAAGAAGACTATAAAACGATTTGGTGAAAGGCTTGCTATTGAATATCAACCTGCGTGGTCCCCAGATGGCAAGCACATTGCCTTCGTGTCTAATGCTCATTCCCCTGATTCACTTTTTATTCCACTTTTTGATGTGTTTTTGTGGAACTGGCGTGATTCAGTCAAACCTGTGCAGTTAACCAGACATGGCAAAGCATATAAGACATTAGTATGGTCAAAAGATGGCAAGACACTGTATTACTATGCTCAGGGACTGCCCGATGGCTACGGCATCCGTGCCCTAAATATTAAAACAGGTGAGGACAAGTTGATTATACCCTATGGCTTTGCACCATCTCTTTCCCCAACTGGTAAATATATTGCCTACATTGACCAACGTGCCCTTCACCATCTTGGCATAGATAGTTTTGGTTTATGGGTTATTGACCTTTCCACTGGCAAAAAAGTCCGTTTAACAAAAAGCAGAGACCTCTATCCTGCGTGGCGACCCAAGAAAGATAAATGGTAGAGAACATTTTCAATTTTGGCATATTATTTGCTTACTATTCGTATAGAATTAACCTTTTAAATCACATAGCCATGATGAGACAATGGCTCTTGTTGGGACTGTTTTTGATAACTGTCTTTATAAATGCCCAAAATAGTGGGTATTACGACGAAATCTATCAAGACAGAGATTATTATCCAGACACTGAAAGTAGAGAATCCGAAACAGATTACTATTCCAATCAACGCACAGGGTATTATCCCGATGATTCAGATACTATATATACCGACGATGGCTCAACAGTAATCAATAATTACTATTACGGCGATGTTTATTACTATGATGACTATTTGCCCTCTTATTCGTCTTATTTCCGCAGGTTTGAATATGCCGTGGCACCCAGTTATTGGGACCTATGGTATTGGTGGGACTACGACCCATGGTGGACTGGCTGGCATTGGGGTCATGGCTGGGGATTCACATGGTCCAGTGGCTATGTTTCTGTTTCGGTGTGGGTTGGAGATTACTGGGGACATGGCTATTATTACACTTATTACTGGTATCCACACCATGGATGGTATCATCACTGGCATCACGGCTATGGGCATGGGTACTCCCATGGTTATTCCCACGGCTACTCTCATGGATATAGTCATGGCTATCAAGACGGCTATTATGATGGGTATGCAGACGGCTACACCGATGGATACTATGATTCCTATGTTTACGACCCTTATACCTATTATGACCACAGTGCTGGAACAAGTGGTGGAACTCACTATGGTCCAAGGAACGAGATTTATGACAATAGTGGCTTTAAGGCAGGAAAGAATATAAGTGGTTCTGGGGGTGAATTAGGACCTCGCCCTGTTATAGCAGATAAACCAGTTAGAAGAGATGTGAATGTTTCCAAGGACGTTCAAGGTGGCAAGCATAATGTTCCGAAAACTGTTGATGTGAAGCCACAGAGACCTAAGGAGATTAGTAAGCCTGTAACAAAGCCTATTGATAGGAAATATGATGTTAAGCCTACACCGAGAAGTGAGAACGTCAAGCCGAGAACTATCCATAAGCCCACAGAGACTGCCAAACCAGTGAATAAAGGGACTCACATTAAGCCAAATATGCCACGTGGAGGAACAGTTAAGCCAATAAATAGAGGAAATAAGCCCAGTGATAAGTATGTAAAGCCAAGGGGTGAATATAACAGACCTCGTCGTGGAGAAGTTATTAAGAGTGAGACGAGACCAGGTATCAATAGTGAAGGTCCCGTAGTTCCAAGGTCTTATGGGCACAATACACCAGTGCGGTCATATAAGGACAATGTAGATACAAGAACCAATCATTCGGAACGTACTGTAAAGCCAGTAGTCAAGGGTAATGACCAGAAAAGAGAGCATATTTATCCCAAAATGAGTTCTAAACATGTTTATAGGGATAAACCCTCTACTTATGATACCAGAAAACATAATAGAACAGTAAGTTTAGATAAAACTCGCATGGGGCATCAGACTTACACTTCACGAAAAGCGATTAATAAAAAGCAAGGGAGTCAGCATTCCGGAAGGGTAGTAAAGTCTCAAACGACTCATAGTAGGAAAGTAACACAATCAGTAAGTAAGCAAAACAAGTTTACCCCCAGTGTTAAAAATAGCCATGGGAGAGAAGTTAAGACTGTTCGTCCTGCTAAAACGCAAGTGAATAGAGGGGGTTCTTCCACACATAGCATAAAACCTCAATCACGGTCTGTGTCGCCAAGCAGGACATACCGAGGAAGTCATGGTGTGAGACCGTCAGGAACCCGATACACGCCATTAAAGCCGTCGGCACCATCTATAAAGCACACACGACCCTCTCATTCTGGCTCGGGTCATCGTGGACATTAATAAATTTCACACTTCACAAAAATGAAACCTGTAAAATAAAAGAGAGAGATGAGGATAGTTATTTTGGTGTTGATACTGAGTTTTGTCTGGCACGTTAATGGGCAGACTCCGGGAGATGCTTTACGGATGAGCAGATGGCATTTGTGGTCCACTGCTCGGGGCACTGCGGTGGCTTCCAGTATGGGAGCTGTTGGTGCTGATGCTTCTGTAATGCTCAGTAATCCTGCTGGGCTGGGATTGTATAAGCGAGGAGATTTTATGTTCTCGCCAATGATACAAGGGACATTTTCAACGTCAAACTATATGGGTAATCTCAATAAAAGTGGTAGATATAGTTTCGGAATCGGGAATGTTGCTGTGATTTCTGTGGGAGATAATAGTTACTATAAAGGGGAGCCCAAGAAGGAGGGGTGGTTATTTGTCAATTGGGCTATAGGTGGACAACGATTGGCAGATTTCAATCAACGGGTTGTTTTTAGTGGCAATAATTCGTCATCGTCAATGCTTGACGCTTTCGTTGTGAAAATGAATGGCAAGAAACCTCAGGATGGAGACCCGTTCTATGAAGGTCTGGCATATCAGGCAAAACTGTTGCGTGTTAATAATCCAGATTCTACTGAATATATTCATGTTGCTCAGGGAGTGCCTGTATTTCAAAGGGGTGAATTCACAGAGCGTGGGTCAATATTTGAGGGTTATTTAGCCGTTGCAGGGAATTATTCTAACAAGATTTACATTGGCGGTTCAGTGGATGTGTCAGTGCTTAACTACAAGAGAAACTTTCTGTATGAGGAGACAGACGTGGAACAATTGGCATTGGATTTTGAGAAATTTACACTTAGTAGAAACATAGGAACAAGTGGATATGGAATTGGAGGGCGATTCGGCATTTTGTATTGGTTACCGGTGCCCGTGCGAATTGGTTTTGCAATGCATTCACCGAGGTTCTTTACGCTTACAGATAAATATGGTACTGTCATAGAGTCTGTATTAGACACTTCTGGTTCATACAGGATAGAATCCGAGCAAGGTAAGTTCACATATAAGTTTGTAAGTCCATGGCGTGTCACTGCAAGTATGGGGGTAATATTTAAAAAGTGGGGTTTCTTGAGCTT
>WFXT01000104.1 GCA_015490475.1 Bacteroidota bacterium | reverse complement strand
GAGGAGGTGGAACTGGTGGCGGTGCTGCACCTGCAGACTGTGGTGGTGCTGGCGGTGGCGGTGGTGCTTCTTATGGTCCTACTATTATAGTAGGGACAGGGCAAACTCCGGGAAATGCTGGCGACCCAGATTTATGCGCCGGTTGTGCTCAAGGTGGAAACGCAGGACAAGCCGGTGGTAATGGGAGAGTGGTGATTTATGTCTATAAGAATCCAGTCATTACTCTAGACTCCACAGTAAGAAGTTTGTGTGATACACCAACAGGAAAAATATTTGTTACCATTGATAGTGCAATCTCTCCATATACTTTTGCATGGTATACTATATCAGGTGTTTTTGTTGATAGTACAGAAGATCTAAATGGTGTTTTTCCTGGTGATTATGTGCTTGTCGTTCAAGATTCTTTGGGATGTACTTCTGTTGACACTTTTACAGTGTTAGGTACTGCTGAGGGAACATATAACCCTGGAGTGCCTGATTCCGTGATAGTATGCCGTTATACAACAGATACTATTTACATTACACCCACAGGAGGAGTAGCTCCATATACTGTTAGTTATACGTCTTCTGGTTCTAACTACCTTAATTGTGTTAATACTAATTGTGATACTATTGAGACTTACTCTGATTTTGCAGATACGGTCTTTTACTATTTCACAATTACTGATAAAGTAGGTTGTACAGTTAAAGATACTATGAAGATGATTGTATATAGACCTAATGTTATTTTAACTATTGATTCCCCATGGGCATGCTGGCGATATGGAGACACTGTGTCAGTGCAGGTTTCCGGCATAGTAATTGGCGATACTACCTACTCGTGGAATATGCCTCAGGGGGCGGTCTGGAACACAATAACGCAGGATGGAGATTCCATAGTAATTATGGGTATTCCGCCAGTTGATACATTTATGTTTTCTGTAACAGTCTCTGATGATTATTGCGACACCACTCTCTTAGGTTATTTCACAACACGTTATCTATTTACCGATGCACGCATTATGGACAGAACAGTATGTCGCGGGCAAGATGCGGTAGCATGGGCATGGCCCCTCCTCGGAGACACTCCCTTCACATACATCTGGAATGTACAAAATGTACCATGGTCATGTAGCCCTGCATGTGATACTGTTTATCTAACAATTACAGATACTGCTTACATGCAACTCATCGTAAGGTCTGTTTCTTACGGATGTGCTGATACTCTGGATACTACTATTATACCACTTGACTATCCTGTTTTCTTTGTTAGACCAAGTACTGTTTATCCCTGTCATGGAAAAGATAGCATATACGTTGATGTTCAAGTATTCTTTTCCAACGGACCCTATTCAGTAGGTTGGTCGCCATTGGTTCCTGAGTGTTTCAATGATGCATGTGACAAGTTCGTGTTTGGTCCACCTTTCCCAGACCCAATGACCATCTATGTTGAAGTTGTGGATAGCGAAGGTTGCAGGACTCTGGACAGTTTTACCATAATACCAGACTATATTCATGTTGAGGCAGAAGACATTTATGGTTGTAAGGATAAATATGCTCTGACTAATGCTATAGTAACAGGAAATGTTGGTAGTTACTTCCTGACATGGTACCCACCTCAATTCTTTGAGTGTAACACATGTAATGAAACAAAAGTGGAATTGTTGGATTCTGCTACAGCAATAGTGGTGGCTGTAGATTCTGTGGGATGTATGGCATTTGACACCTTTAACATAATTGTGTGGAATAATCCTGATTTTTATTTACCAGAAGACACGGTAGTGCTTAGAAATGCTATAATTGAATTTGCATTGCCTACTGAATACGATTATAATTGGCAACCCGGAACATACGTAGAATGTCCATCGTGTCCCGCAACGCAGGTTGTCGTGTATGAAGATTATCAACGATATTACGTGACAGCATATAACCAATACGGATGCTATACAACTAAAATGATTGAAATCAGGTCAGTAGAGTTTAGTTGTGACAGTGCTGATTTCTTTGTTCCCAATGTATTCTCGCCTAATGGAGATGGTAACAATGACATTCTGTATGTGTATGGTAATGCAGAGGCTTTAGTGGAGACATTTATGATTTGGGATAGATGGGGTAACTTGCTGTTTCGTATGGAATCTGTTCCGATCAGTATCAACACTTTGCATAGCGAGCAGGGATGGGATGGTTCCAGTGCTGGAAATCCACAGCGTTCAGATGTTTATTCTTATTATGCTAAAGTCAGGTGTCCTTCGGGGACAACATTTGAACTTCGGGGAGATGTAACTTTGTTGCGATAACATTATGAACATATTGATGATTCTTGGACATGCTCATAGTGCTTCCACATTGGTAGGTATTTTACTGGGTTCATCGCCCGATATTACTTTCATAGGAGAGGAATATGATTTTTTCAGAGAGGATGCCTTAGATGACTATTGTACTTGTGGGGAAAGGGTCGGCAATTGCCCTTTTTGGAGCAGAGTAAATGAGAGACTGATAGAACTTGAAGGTCCTGATTTCAGAAAAGAAATTAAAGGAGGATATAGGGGACTTCACAGGGATGCTATTTATTTTTTGGGGAAGGAGCATCCATGTCAGGAAAGATGTAAGCAAATCATCAGTTCATTTTACAAAAGTCTACATGAGCAGGCAGGAACAAAATATCTGCTATCATCAGCCAAGAATGTAGCATATGCGCGTAAAATACTTGAAGATTTGTTTGGTCCAGAAACTTTAAAATATTTGATAACTGTAAGAAATCCCATGGGGGCAGTGGCTTCCTTTTTGAGGCATGGCTGGTCCTTCTGGCAAAGCGTCAGAATTATTGGTACCACTTATGTAATGCTGAAACTTGCTGTTCCCAGAACAAGAAGATTCGTTGTAAAATATGAGGATTGGATTAACAATCCCGTGGAATTTTTTCATAAGTTGACTCAAAAACTTGATGCTGCCCTTCCTGAGTGGGACGTGCATAGAAGCGAAAACACTATAGCAATAAAGCCACTTAAGCAAATTCATATTTTCGCAGGTAATAAAATTCGCAAGAAAGAGAAACATTTGATAAAGGAAGATCTAAGATGGAAGACAGAACTTTCCCTTGAACAAAAAATAATTGTTTCAACCACACTGTTGCCTTTGTATAAATTGCTTTATTGATTGTCAAGCATTATTTGTTGCCATTGGCTTTCTTTGAGCCTGTTCAGTGAGGCTATGAATATGGATGAGTTAGAAGGTTTTACAGAAAGCAGAAAAGACGGTACTTTCTCAAGATATTTCCTGTCTTGGAAAGCTTCCCAGTCATCAGCCAATAAAGTCACGTGTTTTCTTTTTCGGGCTGTCCACAACCATAGGGCTATTACTGTTGCCAGTGCCAGCCGTGCCCCCTCACCTCGGCTTAAAAACACATTGGCTTCTGTTCCCCCCACTTCCCAGATTAATTGGTCCCGTTGGGCACCCCATAGTGTATAACCAAGCTCTTTTTCCTTTTCTATTTTGCTTTGCCAGTCACCATCATCAAAGGGAACATATTTCAATTCCAGACTTTTTGCTTTGTCTGGAATCAGTCGCTCAAGCAAAGGCCCTATTAGTTCGTTTAAAGTCGCAATAAGTGCAAGCCGATATTTTCTTATTATGCTTGACGTTTCATATAGCATCTCACCGTATGTGATGAATAGCGCATTGTCGTGAGTCGTTTTTAGTGCTTTGTTCCGTTGTTCCAGTAAACGGTAATGTTTTATTAGCGTCTCAAGATATGTTCTGTCTGTCTGTGCCAGAAGAAGGTCAATCTGTTTGCGTCGCCATTCCACAGGTCCCCATATCCATTGTAGAGAATTCATATTGAGATTTATGGTGGGCATTAGTCCTATCAGTTCTGCCAGTCGTGGTGCCAATTTCCTGTTGATTAAGACTTTCTTTTCTCTTTTTGATGCGTCAAAAAACACTATTATTTCAGAAGGTGGTTGCCTTGAGGATACAATAGTTCCTTTTACTCTGAAAAATTTTTCGCCATTTTTGACATAAGCATGGGAGGGAAATGTTCCCTTGCCTGTACTTAAATGCATTATGCTTTCCAGTACGGTTGTTTTGCCTGATGCATTTCCCCCGACGATAGCAATGCTATCAGACTTGAAAGAAAGCTTTAAATTTGTAAATTTTCTAAAATTTGTTAATTGCAATTCCTTCAACACAGTTCTTAATAGATTATGCCATTAATGAAGACGTTTCTGATATGGTTTGAACCAAATGCATAAGGCATGTATTCAAGGTTTTTGACGTGGGGTTCTGTAACTATAAGGTTGGCAACGCTTCCCTTGGTGATTGTTGCATAGTCGGGACTTATTTCCATGGCGAAGGCGGAATTAATGGTCATTGCATTATATGCTTCTTGCGGAGTTATTCCGCCATAAAGGCATGCTAATGTCCAGACACAAAACATATTTCCTGTAGGTGTTGTCCCAGGATTGTAATCGGATGCCAGAGCAAGAGGCAGTCCGTAATCTATCATAGTTCGCATGGGAGAATAGTTCTTCTTAAGAAAGAATGAACTTGTTGGTAAAGCAACAGGGATGGTGTTACTGTCTTTCAATAGGTCTAGTTCTTCCTGCCCAAGTTCTTCTACGTGGTCAACGGAAACAGCCCCCACTTTGACGGCAACCTGAACACCTCCTGTCCTGCCCAATTGATTGCCGTGAATTTTAGGCTTTAAGCCATATTTTAAGCCAGTTTCCAAAATCAGCAGGGCTTCTTCCGGTGTAAAAAAGCCCCGTTCACAAAACACATCACAGTAATCAGCAAGATTATTTCTACCAACGTAAGGAATTACATCATTTACAAGCTTTTTAATGAACTCTTCCCTATTGTTACGATATTCTAACGGTAGGGCATGAGCGCCAAGGAAGGTTCTCTTTACTGGAATAGGTGATTTTTCTGCGATTTCATTTATTATTTCCAGTGCTTTGAGTTCCCCTTCTGGCGTTATACCATAGCCAGTTTTGATTTCTATGGCACCGGTGCCCTGTCTTATTACTTCGTCCAGACGTCGTAAGCTCTCTTCTAATATCTGTTCCTTTGAAGCTGATCTGAACTTTCTCGCCGAATTCAAGATGCCACCACCCCTTTCCGCTATCTCTTCGTAACTCATCCCCAGTATTCTCATTACAAATTCATCTTCACGACTTCCGACATAAACAATGTGAGTGTGTGAATCCACAAAACACGGCATAACCACACCCCCTCTGGCGTCATAATATTTGTCTGCATTTTCTGGAATATCTGCCATACTACCAAAGTCCTTTATTATCCCATCTTCAATGGCTATATAGGCATTTTCAATAAAAGGCACTTCCTTTAGCTCTGGTCCTCTGAGAGGTCTTTTCATAGCCTCATCCCTCACTTGATATAACTTCCCTACATTTGCAATAATTGTTAGCATAGGTTTAATTTTACTACTCAAAAACGAAATTAATGAAGAAGGTTCTTGTGTTGGGGGCAGGTCTCTCAACCCCTTATCTCATAAAATATCTTCTTGAGAGGCATGCCGGTGAAACAATCGTTCTGGACAGGGACTATAGGCTTGCTAAAAGCAGAATAGGGGGACACATCAGGGGCAGGGCAGTGGAAGTCTCAATTACGAGACCTTCCGTTCTGGAACCATACATCAGAGAAGCGGATGTTGTTGTCAGCATGCTTCCTGCCTTTATGCACGCCGACGTGATTAAGCTTGCCATTAAATATCGTAAACCTGTTGTTACTGCTTCGTATATCAAAGGAGAGATTAAAGAACTTGCCGATGAGGCTAAGAAGGCAGGAGTTCCCGTAATCGGTGAATGTGGTGCTGACCCCGGGATTGACCATGCCATGCTCAAGAGAAAGGTGGATAAGCTGCGTGCAGAGGGATGCAAAATTAGGAAAATAAGAACTGCTGCAGGAGCTCTTGTGCACCCTGAATACCTAAAAGATAACCCATGGAAATATAAATTCACGTGGGCGCCGAGAAATGTGGTAATGGCTGGAAGGTCCACAACTGCATATATATCCCAAAATAAACTGCACTTGCTTCCCTATCCTAAACCTTTTGATGATGTCCGAACAATGGACAATCCCATCACTGGAACCATGGAAGCATATCCTAACTCTGATAGCACCAGATATTTGTCGTGGTATGATATTAAAGAAATTGAAGAATTATGGAGAGGCTCAATTCGCTATCCCGGTTTCATATCCTCATGGAGACTACTCGCACAGTCCGGTATTACAGACCCTTTCCTTTTTGTCCCTGCAGTGGTTAAAACATACAGGCAATTAGTCAGAGCCCTTTTAGGGGCAGATGATATAGAAAGAAAATTGCGTGAAATGGGAGCCTCTGATGAAGACCTGTACAGAATTAAGTGGTTAGGACTTATGGATGACAAGCCACTTATTACACACAAGAAAGCACCGTCGGTGCCCGATGTGTTTGAAAACCTTCTAAGACAAAAGTGGAAGCTGGAACCAGAGGATAAAGACATGGTAATAATTCAGGAAGAGGTTGAATATGAAACTCCAGAGGGTAAAAAGATTATGTGGAAAGGGTCAATGTATAGAATAGGAGAGAATGCAGAAAACACAGCCATCGCCTTTACTGTCGGTATTCCTGTTGCAATTGTAACAAGACTTCTTGTAGAAGGGAAACTTAAACTTGAAGGAGGATTGTATATTCCCGTTATCCCTGAAATATACAAACCACTGCTTGATGAATTGCAGGAGATGGGTATGACCTTTCATGAAGAAGAAGAGCCTGTTAAAGAAACAGTTAATGTGATGTGAGGATTTTAGTATCTTTTGCCTAACTTTACTATTGGCTTATGGTTGAAGTCCAAATGCAACGAATTAGATTGCTACCAGAGAAAGTTATTAATAAAATAGCGGCGGGGGAGGTTGTTCAACGTCCTGCACATGTGGTCAAGGAATTGCTTGATAATTCAATAGATGCCGAGGCACAAACTATAAAAGTTAAAATAGAGAAGGGGGGATTGAAAGCTATCGTTGTAGAAGATGATGGCATTGGAATGTCTGAAATAGATGCACGCCTGTGTTTTGAACGCCATGCTACAAGTAAAATAGCCACTGAAGAAGACCTGCGAAGGATTACTACTATGGGCTTTAGGGGGGAAGCTCTGGCTGCCATCGCTCAGGTATCTCAGGTGACACTTGAAACCAGAATGAGGAACACAGACATTGGCACAAGGGTGATTATCAAGGGTGGACAATTTGTTAAGCAAGAACCTTGTTATTGCCCGGAAGGAACCAGAATTCTTGTTGAAGATCTGTTTTTCAACTACCCAGCCAGAAAAAAAGCCCTTTCGTCAGCTAGAACAGAACAGACGCATGTGATAGAAATGTTCAAGAGGGTTGCCATCGCACAGCCAAATTTGACGTTTTCCCTTTTTGTGGATGGAAAATTATTGTATGCCTTAAAAGGGACGTCACTGCCCCGTAGATTAACACAGATATTTGGGGAAAAAGTGGCTAAAAATTGGGTAAGGATAGAAGAAAAAGCAGATAGAATAGATGTTTGGGGCTATATTTTGAGGGATAGTAGGATTTCGCCACCGTGGCATCAATTTGTCGTTAATGGACGCC
The DNA here is from genome assembly GCA_015490475.1 of Bacteroidota bacterium. Lineage (GTDB taxonomy): Bacteria > Bacteroidota > Bacteroidia > JAADEI01 > JAADEI01 > JAADEI01. The sequence goes on along the minus strand of WFXT01000104.1, from coordinate 2,649 downwards.
CTGTTCGTGATGATACCCTGCACTCAGTGGTTGCAACTCATTTTAAAAATAAAACAGGAAGGACGCCTTCCTATGTAATTTTTATCAATCTTCCTCCTGAATGGGTTGATGTGAACGTCCATCCTGCTAAAGAATTAGTACAATTTGCCGATTTACTTTTTGTGAGGCAAATCCTTGAAAGTGCAGTCAGAAAATCCATAGCAAAAGCCTTTAATAGTGCCGAGCTAAATTTTGATACCCCATCGTTTATTACTTCTGCTATTCATAGGCTGAAGCCGACGAAGTCGGAACAAAGCCACGCTTCCCAAAAGGAATTGGATACAGAATCTCGGCTTTCTTTTGCAAACACTCAGGAAAAGCAGGATGCAGATAAAGTCAGGGAGTCATCACTGTTTGAACAAGCAGAAGAACCACGAATTTTACTGGTTCAAAACAGATATGCAGTAACACAGTTGAAGTCAGGAATTGCAATAATTGACTTGAATAATGCTTATAAAAGAATTGCCTTTGACAACATTGTTAAATCAATAGAAAAAGGCTTGAACATTAAGCAACATCAATTGTTTCATAAGATAATTGAGTTATCCCCCCAGTATAGAGAACATCTTGACGAGATGATAGAAATTCTTAACAAAAGTGGTTTTTCCATTCAAAGGCTGGGTCCAGACACTGTACTTGTTACCGCAATACCCATTTTTCTACAACATGTTGACCTTGAATATCTTTTTAGCAAAATATTAGGTGCCATACATGGCAAAACAACACTAAAAGATTCTGCATCCATTGCAAAATTGCTTGCCGAAGAAGTAGTGTATGTCAACAAACAGGACGATAAAGCCCTGGAGCAATTGTTAGCTCAGTTGTTTTCATCACCAGAGCCATATAGGACTCCGTCAGGACGTCCCATAATTAAACTAATTGAATTCTCAGAACTTGAAAAATTTTTCAGAAAGTCATGAATCTGTTAGGAAAAACAATTCCGCACATTATTATTATATCAGTGATAGCCTTGCTGGCTGAGGATGCCATTCAGATGACCACGGGAATGTCTCTTTCCGCAATTCTGGGATTACATTCAATCTATTCAGATTCGTTTCATTTTTATCAGCTCGTTACCTATATGTTTATGCACGGAGGCTTTGCACATCTTTTCTTCAACATGTTTGCTTTGTGGATGTTTGGCTTGCCCCTTGAACATCGCTTCGGAATGCGTCGCTTTGCTTATTACTTCTTGATTTCTGGTATAGGGGCAGCAATTATTCATCTAACGGTGTTGACCTATCAGCACGGCAAGTTAATAGACACATTACGTGTATTCGTCAATGACCCAAAACCTGATAACTTGAGAAGACTTGCCGAGGAACTTCCAATATTTAACCCTGATGCTGTAGGCGAATATGAAGTACTATGGAATTCTGGTCAGGTCACGCAAGACTACATTGAAAACTTAAAAAAAGTCATTATCACAGAAGTTGAGAGATATATTGACATTCCTACTGTCGGGGCATCAGGAGCCGTGTTCGCAATACTTCTTGCTTTTGGACTCCTTTATCCTGATGCTACTATACTACTGTTTTTTTTCTTTCCCATTAAAGCAAAATATTTTGTCATCTTATATGGACTTCTGGAGCTGTGGCTTGGCATAATGAATTTGCCCGGTGACCCAATAGCACATTTTGCTCATCTGGGTGGTATGTTCTGGGGTGGTTTACTACTATATTACTGGAAACGCAAGGGAGTTATTTAAAGTAAAAATATGACATTGAAGGTTTTGTATATCGTTCCCTATGGTTTGGAAAAAGTATCCAACTCGCAAATAAAAGGCACTATTGTTGCCAAAAGCCTTATTCTAAAAGATTATGATCACCTGCATAATGTTATTAATGATGTTTTCAAGTTGAGAGTTTACTATAGGGCACTGCTTTATATAGCACATTTTTCCGCAACATCCATTACAGACATTGAAGGGAACCTGCATGAAATAGAGTGGGCTGAGTGGCTTCCCTATGGTTCTTTCGCCTGTCGCTGTTCCAGACGCGGCAAGCATGATTTCAGAAGTATTGACGTAGAACGATTATGTGGTTCTGTAATTCTTCAAAAAACAAAAAACTTGCATGTTAATCTTACTAAACCAGACTCAATAGTTCGCATTATAGTTGAAAATGATGATGTTTACGTAGGGCTTGACTTAACAGGATATGATTCTATGCATAAGCGCGGATATAGAGTGTATCAGCACCCTTCTGCTCTAAATCCAGTGCTTGCCTACCACCTTGTTTTACTTGCTGGCGAGTTTAATTCTTTGCTGGACCCTACCTGTGGTGGCGGTACAATACTAATTGAAGCATGTCATCATAAGTTTAGCATTCCTGCTGGCTCGTTTAGACGCCAATCGCTTGCTATGTGCAATTTACCCTTTCTCATTAATAAAATTGACGTCAATGCAATTATCAGTTCGTTTGAGTTTAAGACACCGGACTGTAATAGTCCTTGCTTTATTGGCATTGATAATTCACCTAAGGTTATTGATGGGGCATCTCAAAACATTAAAAAAGCACTATGCGATAAATGTACTTCTTTGATTAAAAAAGATATTGTTATGGAAAAATTGAATTTCAATAATAAATTTGATGTAATTATAACCAATCC
>WFXT01000103.1 GCA_015490475.1 Bacteroidota bacterium | reverse complement strand
ATCAAATATATTATCTGACAGTATAATTGTGTCAAGGCTGAGCATTGCAGGGGACAATGATTCTTTGTGGAGCATTCCTGCATTTCGTAAATCTGCATATCAAAGTGGAAAAATTTTATATCGCCAAAAAGACACTATAGTTGATGGGAATAGGTTTACTATTTTTGTCTATGAGCCTGCTCCTGAACCTACTGACACGCTTTATGAAGTCAATTTTTCTTACGTCGGTCCCAATAAAGGGAATTATATTCTTGCGGAAGCATTATCCAATGGTAAAATATACAAGTGGGTGGCACCTAAGGGAGGTATTCCTCAAGGAGCCTACGAGCCCATTATCAAAATGTCACCACCTTCCCAACAGCACTATGCTAATCTATTTTGGCAGTACAAAACGGAGCGTACTACAATTCGTTCTGACATAGGTCTCAGTTATGTTGATTTGAATATTCTCAGCCCATACAATGACGATGATAACGGTGGTCTGGCAAGCCGTATTGAAATTAAACATGGCGATTCCACTCTTGGGATTATGTTTGCCTATGAGATGCAGGGCAAAACGTTTAGATATCCAGAACGCTTTAGAGACGTTGAATTTTACCGTAACTGGCAGGTTTCAGACACAGGATTTATGCATATCATAAACGGTGGAATAAGCATAAAAAAAACTTCATTCACAGTTTCTACACTAATAAAAGATAACTACATTGGTATAGCACCTGTTATAAAGAGTTCAGGAACTTCAGAAGGTTATACAAGGACATTGTTATTGCCAACTGATACTCAAACAAATTTATTTCTGCAATCTTTCTGGACGCATAAAGTAATTAGCAGATACAATTTCTTTATTAAACACGAGGGGGAATTGTCAACTTTAAACAGGGTTCCAACAGGATGGTTTCGTATTAGCGGGGGCGTAAAACCAGAAGACAAGCCTTCTGCTGAATTATTTGCCAGAGTGGATGGATATAAGAAAACTGACCAGTGGGAACCATTTGCTGTGAGGACAGGAGTCTTAATTAGTGGTAATCTTAGCAACTGGAATATCCAATTGTCGGGCAGTTATGTAGATATTATGAAGTCTGACACATTGAAAGGAACACAGTCGGGCTTATATCTTAATTCACAGGTTAGCGGAGATGCTATAAACACAAAAAAGTTTGTGCTGACCACTTATTTTAAAGTTGGTCGTTCCATGGCACAAAAACAGTCCTATCAATTCGTAAAAGTTCCGAGGGGACAGGGTCAATTCACATGGAAGGATTTCAATGGAGATGGCATACAGCAAATAACGGAATTTGTGCCTGCTCTCTATCAGGACGAGGCTGAATACATAAGGGTTTGGCTACCGACACTGGAATATGTGCCTGTCAATTTATATGAAATATCGCTATTCTCACGATGGAATCCGTTTGAGAAATTTAATTCCACATGGCGTGTCCAACTGGCTATGCAAAAGGAACGCTCATGGTCATTGCCCACTTTTAATCCTTTTTCTGATTCATTGCTTAGATATCAATCTCTTTCCGCTCAAGCAACATTAACAGCCAATCAGAATGAACCCGTATGGGGAGAATTAATACCTATAGTTAAAGAGTCTTATCAATGGACAACCGCAGGTTCGGGCTTCACAAGGGTTGGCGAATCAACAGGAAGACTCTATTTAAGTGCAGAGAAAAACCTGTGGCTTGTTCCAGAGGGAATAATACGACAACAGACGGAATGGCACGAGATTGACAACACAAGACGCTACAACCTTTCCCAATACACTGGCGCAATCAAAATTTTATGGCGAAACACTGGCACACGACGAATCCAAACGGAGCTATCCTTTGCCTATCAAGAAGCATCAACCACAAGAAATCATTATCTGTATAAAAGAAAGTGGAACCTCAAAGCAATATGGCGTCTTTCCACTGCCCTATCGCTCAATTCAGATATTTCATTAATAAATCAAGACTTGAGGGGCAATGCCGATGAACCAGTAGCATATTATTTGCTGGAAGGAATTCAGCAAGGCACTTCAGGACTATGGACACTCTTAGTATCATGGGACATAAGTAATGCCCTGAACCTAAATATTTCATACAATGGCAGAACATCATCAAGGGGTGTGATACACAATGGCACCGCAACAGTTCGATATGTGTTTTGAATTAATTTCAAAAGTTTATTGCCTTTATGTATGTTTAAATTTAAAAGATTCGTAGCATCAACTTAAACCCGTGTCTGAATTCGTCCTTTTTGCCTTTGTTGTAAACCATCTCTCTGACCTTGCCTGAAATCGCATTATAAAGATAAGTAATTTCAAACAAATGATGCTTAAACCTTTTCAACATTGGAATTTCATGGACTTCCCGTTTCACGCGTCCCATTAAGTCGTAATCATAATAAATAATGTAATCTGGTTGCTCTG
>WFXT01000102.1 GCA_015490475.1 Bacteroidota bacterium | reverse complement strand
GGTATTGACACTTCTGCCTATTCTGGTGTTGAAAGTGACATCAGATACGGAGCAGTTCACAAGTGTACTGTATTACCCGTAATATCTGCTATCACTTCTCAAAGTCCTGAGAGATTATTTGAGATTCAACCTGTAGAAAGGAAAATTTTCAAGCAATCACTTGACATAACTAACAAACTTGGTTCAAAGGTTCTTAAAAGTGCAATGCTATGCAATCGTGAACTTGCTCTTGAATTATATGAATTTCTTAAACTAAATGACCATATCTTCTATGTTCTTGACCCTGTTCTGAAAAGCACTTCTGGAACATGGTTGATAGATGAATCAGGAATAGAAGTAATAAAGAGAAATCTATTAAGCAGAGCAGACTTAATAGTCCCAAATAAATTTGAACTGGAAATATTAACAGAACTTGAAATAGACTCAGAAGATAAATTATTTGAAGCAGGCGTTAAACTTACAAGATTATCAAGAGGTAAAACGGCATTGCTCAAAGGAGGGCATTTTAACATTAATGCTGACACAGTTAAAGATATTCTTATTACGGAAAACGGAATTTTTGAATTTACTCACAAAAGAGATTCGGGAATATGGCGAGGCAGAGGAACATGCCTTTCCGCATCTATAACATCACTTATAACCAGAGGATTTAGCATTGTTGAGGCAGTTAAGAAAGCCATTGAGTTTTGCAGTGATTCATCGCTTTTTCATAGAATTCAATAAAGGTGAAGAGAGTAGTTATTAATGCAGATGATTTTGGCGTAACTAAAGAAATCTCTGAAGACATAATAAAGTGTGCAGAAGCAAACTCTATAACTTCCCTTTCCTTTATCCCAATAATTGAAAACATTGAACATTCTTTGTCTTTACTTGAAAAACTTAACATTGATGTTGGCTTACACTTCTATTTGACAGACTTTATGCCCATCTCAAACAGTATGCGTTCTATCGTGAAAAAACCGCTTACAACAAAGAACCTGATTTACCTTATACTGAGAAGGATTATTACAAGCAAGCACATTTATGATGAAATAAGTAGTCAATGGAGTTTAATAGAGAAAAATGGAATTAGTATCTCACACATCTCAGTGCATAGGCAACTGAACGCTATTCCTTTAATACAGAACGTTGTATTGAATTTCGCCAAGGAAAAAGAGAGTTTTGTCAGGTTGCCTACTCTCTCATGGTGTGTGCCAAAATTCCTTAGCCCACTTGTGAGGAAATTGAATGATATAATCAATGAATACCATGCTAAGAGGAACGTTAAGGTAATTCCGTCAGTGTCAATCTTTGAAAAATGCACTCGCAACTTCAATATTGAGGATTACTCAGTTGTAATTGGAAAGGCAAACTACAATACATTATCACTTATTGTTCATCCCTTTCATAAGAATAACTGTGTGTCTTGTAGTGTAAGGTTCTGTGAAATTTCACACAGAGAATATGAGATTTTCACATCACGCTCAATAGTGGAATTTCTTGATAAACAAGGGTTCAATCCAATCTCATATAGGGACTTAGAAAATTGTTGACAGTGATGAAATCTAACTCTATCCTAAGGATGATAATAAATAAGATTTCTTTTTGTCATCACAATTAGCCTTCTGTGAAGTGTGTGTCTGTTATTTTATTCACAATGTATGTGGTTTTAAATGTGCTTTCTATCAGAGAAGAGTTGTTTTAACTAACATTATTCACAGTATGCAAGTTGACAAGTTCACATGTTAGTTATTGTGTGTATAACCTGTGGGAAAAGATGTATTTTTTCACATTATCAGGAACGAGATATGAGATATCCACATTTTGCCGTATGAACTTCCTTACCATTGTGGAGGAAATGTGTAAAAGAGGTGTGTTTTTTACAATCAAGTGATTTTTAGAGTATAATGCGTGGACTTTGAAGTTGGGACGCTGATAAATAAGGAATTCGTAGTTCCTTAACTGCTGGAAGTTTTTCCACATAGGCAATGTTATGTATGAGTCACTTCCTATTATTATCCTGAAATGTGAATGTGGAAAATACTTTTCCAATTCTTGGAGTGTTCTGTAAGTGAATGAAGGTGTAGGCAGTTTGGCTTCTATGTCTGAAACTTCAATAAACTGTGAGTTTTCTGTTGCTATTCTGCACATTGTTAATCTGTGTTCAAAATTGGCAAGTTCTGTTGGTTTTTTGAATGGACTTTGAGGGCTGACGATTAATAATGTTTTGTCAACGTAGCCCAGTTGAGGAAGCAAGTTGGCTATGATGAGATGTCCATTGTGTATTGGATTAAATGAACCGAAGAAAAGTCCTATTACCATAATGGTATTTTGTTGTCTTAAAGATAATTTAGGTTTGTAATATGAGAACAGTAGTTGTTTTTGGTAGTGGAGGTCAACTTGGATTGTCTATAAGTGGAATACTACATGAGACAGAATTTAAGAGCAAGTGGGTTTTGTTGTCAAGACAGGAAGCGGACATAACAGATTTTGATAGGTTGAAAAAAGTTTTTGAGGAATTAAAACCAGAAGTTGTTGTTAATTGCAGTGCATATACAAATGTTGAAATGGCTGAGGAAGACAGAGCGAGTGCTTTTGTTGTAAATGGTATTGGTGTAAAAAATCTGGCATTCCTGTGTTCTGTATATAGTTCACATCTTGTTCACGTCTCTACTGACTATGTTTTTGATGGGAAAAAGAATGTTCCTTATACTGAAGAGGATGTGCCTAATCCAATTAACTGGTATGGTTATACAAAGTGGTGCGGAGAAAGGTTCGTCTTGAAAAATTTAGAGAATTTTACTATACTAAGGGTTTCTGGGTTGTATTCGCCATGGAGAAAGAATTTCGTGAAAACAATGATAAGACTTGCTATCAGTAGAAAAGTGTTGAGAGTTGTTTACGACCAGATTCATAGTCCAATCAGTGCTTTGCTTGTCGCTAAGGAAATAATTAGAACTGTTGAGAATGACATTATCCCAGAAGGCATTTATCATCTTACTACTGATGGTATAACATCGTGGTATGACTTTGCAAGGAAAATAATCCAGTTTTCTGGTCTGAAAGCAGAAATAGAACCAATTAGAACGGATGAATTTCCTACCAAGGCTCAAAGACCAGCATATTCTGTACTTTCAAATAGGAAATGGAAAGAGAAAACAGATGCAAGGATAATGCACTGGGAAGAAGACCTATATAATGTTTTGAGAATGCCAGAAATGTGGGATAATGTATAGGCTTATAAGAGAGTTACTGTTTTTATTACCGCCAGAAAGAGCACATTACTTTTCTTTGCAGGTTGCTTCTTTGTTGGTCAAAATTGGTTTATTAAGGAGAGACAAAGAATTGAACAGGTGGTATGAGATAGGTGGAATGAGGTTTCCGAATAGGGTTGGGATAGGTGCTGGAATGGATAAAAATGCCGATTTCCTTGAAGTGTGGTACTCCCTTGGTGCGGGCTTTATAGAAGTCGGAACTGTTACGCCAAAACCACAAGAGGGAAATCCAAAGCCACGATTGTTCAGATTGACGAAGGATAAGGCAATCCTTAACAGGATGGGCTTCAACAATAAGGGTGCCGAATACGTCTATAGAAAACTGGTAGAGTTCAGGAGTAAGGGATACGAAGACTTTGTTGTCGGTGTGAGCATAGGTAAAAACAAGGACACGCCAAACAACTTAGCACACAGAGATTACGAGTTCCTTGCTGAGAAGATGAAGGAAGTGGCTTCATTCCTTGTGGTCAACGTCAGTTCGCCAAATACAGAAGGATTAAGAGACCTTCAGGTGAAGGAAAGTCTTGAGTTAATCCTGACGGGTGTCAAAGAAAAGGCACCAGAAATTCCATTATGGATAAAAATTTCGCCAGATGAATATGAACAAGTTTTTGAGTTCCTACCTGAGTTATATCAAAAAGGGCTTTTTCAGTTCGTTGTCTTGACTAACACAACAGTGAGGAAAGACATCCTTGAACACTCACGTAGTCAGGCAGAGAAATATGGCAGAGGTGGAATATCAGGAAAGCCACTGTTTCCAATAGTGCTTTCCATAATCAAAGAATTCAGGGAAAGGGTTAGTAAGGAAATTCCTGTTGTTGGCGTAGGTGGAATATTTTCCTGCGACGACGCAAAGCAGATGTACGAAGCAGGTGCTGATTTAATAGAAGTGTTCACAGGACTGGTGTATGAAGGTCCTTCTTTGATAAAGGAACTGGTAAAGTGCGGGTGAATGTCTCTTTTTAACTAATTTCGTTGGTAGGCGGTATGGAAGCAAAGGTCATAATAGGTGATAGTAGAAAAATGATTGAAGTTGGAGATGAAAGTATTGATTTGATAGTTACTTCTCCACCATATTGGCATATAAAGGATTATGGAGTTTCAGAACAAATAGGTTATGGACAAACACTACATGAGTATCTCAGAGACTTGTATAGGGTCTGGAAAGAGTGCTTTAGAGTATTGAAGCCAGGTAGGAGATTATGTATAAACATAGGTGATCAGTTTGCTAGGTCCGTGATATATGGAAGATATAAAATCATACCACTACATGCTGAGGTAATATCACAGTGTGAGGAAATAGGATTTGATTATATGGGTTCAATTATCTGGCAAAAGAAAACTACTATGAACACCACTGGAGGCGCTACGGTAATGGGTTCATATCCATATCCCCCTAACGGAATGATTGAAGTTGATTATGAATTTATTTTGATTTTCAAGAAGCCTGGGAAAGTTGATAAGGTTCCAAAAGAGATAAAGGAAGCATCTATACTAACAAAGGAAGAGTGGAAGGAGTATTTTTCCGGACATTGGAGATTTGGTGGTGCTAAACAGGTTGGACACGAGGCAATGTTTCCTGATGAATTGCCAAAAAGATTAATAAAAATGTATTCTTTTGTAGGTGATACGGTCCTTGATCCGTTTCTCGGAAGTGGTACGACTATTAAAGTGGCTTTAGACTTACAAAGAAATGCCATCGGATATGAAATAAACGAAGGTTATTTGGACATAATCAAAGAGAAGTTAGGACTAAAAAAGAACGTGTTACCTTTCCGAAACAGAAATGTTCAGATAATTAGAAGAAATAACTCTGTTAATGTAGATGAAGTGGAATATGTACCAAGGATCAAAGATGCAAAGCCAGTTGTTGACCCAAATAAATTCAAGTTCAAAAACGACAGGTTGTATAAAGTCGTGGAAATAGTTGATGCTAAAACG
>WFXT01000101.1 GCA_015490475.1 Bacteroidota bacterium | reverse complement strand
GCACTACAATATGTGCAGGATGAAACCGCCGTTCAACCCATAATGGACCTGCTCAAAAAAGTTGATGATTGTTCAATAGATAATGTGTTGTGGACCCCTTCACTGGTCAGAGGACTGGATTACTATACAGGAACTATTTATGAGGTCATCCTTGAAGGAGCCAATGTTGGCAGTGTAGCAGGAGGAGGCAGATATGACAATCTGACAGAATTATTTGGTGTTCCTGAAATGCCCGGAATAGGTATATCTTTCGGAGCAGATAGAATACTTACTGCTCTGGAATTGTTAGGCATTAATATTGAGACGAATTATAGCAAAAACAAAGGAATAGTTATACTTGCCACAGAGCATATAAATTGGAACAGCATTAATAAGGTAGTTTCCGAACTTAGAAATAATGGGATTCCTGTTGAAATATTACCACAGAAAAAACTTAAAAAGGCTTTTAAAACAGCAAATAATAAACAGGCACGCTTTGTTATTGTCATAGGAGACAGAGAAGTGGAGACAGGAGAATGGGGCGTGAAGAATATGGAAACGGGACAGCAGACAGAAGTCCCCATTGAAAAAGTATCAGAATTTGTTCTAAACAATATCCTATGACAGAGTGCCTTGAAAATCTGAACAAATTAGCGAAACTCTGGATTGACATAACAACAAGCACGAGCCTTAAACTTTCCGACGAAGAGATAAACAGGATAAAAGAATCCCATGAGGCTCTTATCAAACTACTAAACAAAACTGACAGACCGATCTATGGAGTAAATACTGGTTTTGGTGCCTTATGGAACAAACGCATCGGTAATGATGAATTAGAAGAATTGCAGTATAACTTATTAAAATCTCATGCATCGGGAACAGGAAAACCATTGTCAGATGACATAGTCAAAGCGATATTGTACTTAAAAGTAAAAAATTTCACCAAGGGGTTCTCTGCAGTAAGTATGGAAATCGTTGAACGGCTAATTTTCTTTTACGAAAAGAACATAATTCCCTATGTTCCTTCGGAAGGGAGCCTTGGAGCCAGTGGAGACTTAGCACCCCTTGCCCACTTATCTCTTACGCTCATCGGCGAAGGACAGATCAAAGTAAATGGAAAATGGATTAATACTTCGGAATTTTATGCATCCCAAAACTTAGAGCCACTTAGGTTAAAACCCAAGGAAGGACTTGCATTAATAAACGGGACACAAGTCAGCCAGGCAATTTTAGCAAAAGGATTAGTGGAATCCTACAAACTATGGAACATCGCTCATTTTATAGCAATATTGTCCATGAAAGCGTTCGGATGCAGGCTTGACCATTTTGACCCAGCACTGGACAAAGCAACGGCACACACAACACGCATCCTGAGCGCTTCTATAGTCAGGAAATTTTGGGGCAAACCCATTGACCCCCATGCAGTACAGGACCCCTATTCATTCAGATGCGTTCCTCATGTAATGGGGTCAGTTGCCGATGCCCTTGAATTTGCAACATCTATCTTGTTCAGAGAAATGGAATCTGTGTCCGATAATCCCTTGCTCATTGACGGAGAAATATGGTCAGGAGGGCACTTCCACGCAGAACCACTGCTCATTGCCAGTGACACGGTTCGGAGAAGTCTAGAAAGAATAGCACAAATAAGTGAACGAAGACAATGGCACCTGCTTTCCGGAAACAGAGACCTTACCCCATTTCTCGCCATAAAACCGGGTTTGCATTCCGGACTTATGATCCCCCATTACAATTCCACATATCAATTGGGCAAAATTCTATCATTGACACAGCCCATCACGGGAGTTCAAGCATTCACCTCTGCCGGTCAGGAAGACCATGTCAGTTTTGCTCCTCTATCTGGATTACGACTACTTGAATTAATTGAAGCCATTTATAACGTTTTAACATGGGAATTCATAATTGCCGTTAGAGGACTTGCCCTCTCTGGCAGAATTAATACAATTCATCCCGTATTGTCCGAACACCTTGTAAAACCACTCTTAAGTGAATTCCCAGAATTAAAGGATTCAGAAGTAATTCCACACAATATCTTCAAATTTTCAAGACATCATCTAAGCAACATAGACTTTTCCTCACAGATACCACATACATAACCTTCCAAATCTAATTT
>WFXT01000100.1 GCA_015490475.1 Bacteroidota bacterium | reverse complement strand
CCATCGGTATCAAAGAACAATAAGACAAGGCAAAATCTAATATTAACCTTTCTTTCATGCCTGTTCCTTCCCAAAAACTGAGCAACCCAAAAACTATGACTGAAATGCCATATAAAATAATCCAGTGGATGAGGTTGAACTTTCGTGTTTCGTAAATTGTCGCATTGCCCAATGAGAAGCCCATTTTAATCTATTTTCCATTTGATTTTAAAATTGTTGTCTCAACCCGCTCAAATATTTCTGCTGGTAAAGTTAATTCTTTTTTGCAATGGGATTAGGCTAATATGCAGTAAAGTAATATATGGATGGCACTTAAGAATTCATGTGCATTTTGCACAATATACAAGATTGTTGTATTACGATAGAAATAGCCCCTCCTATAACAACTGACACATGTTCCACATGTTGTAGAGAAGAATGTTTGCTAAGTCAAGGCGGATCAGATATATGTATATAAGACTCAAAGTTTTGGTTTCATGATTATGAAACTCGAGGGGGCATGTTGTTTTGGGGAATTTTGCAAAATAAGTTGGGTTTACTCTTTTGATAATTTATTGTTTACAACGCTTTATCAGGACTTATGAATAAGTAACAAACTGCCTTAGATCTCTCGGAATTTTTGAGCATCGGATTCCATACCATTGGCTGTGCTAATTCTGTTTTTGTGTGTAAATTGTTTACTGAGGGAGAGCTAAAATCTTGGATTGGTAGTACAATTAGAGAGGAATGACATCTCATTGTGAAATACGGTCACTTTTTTGTCCATATTGCGACAGTTAAGCGTGTTTTTATCGCCTCTTGTTTGCCAATGTTTGTGAGTTTTAAAGCAGGGATGTTTTTCATGGCTATAACTGTATTATTGGTGCTTAAAGGGGGGACACTTAGGGGAATGTATGCGAAGCATAGCAGTGAATCGGCGGATATGAATCCACATCCTCCGAATCCTGAGTAACCAGTAGTAATTAGAAATTCGTCTGGTGCAGAAACATCAATTTTCAGGTTGTTAATCTCCTTTTTGGATAATGGAGAACCTCCTAATTTACCTGCTAATCTTAAGCCATCTAATAACAAACCGACACTTATAGTTTTATATATGTCAATTTCTGATTTGAGGTGCTTAACAATAGCGAAAAGATTTACTTTGGTTTGTATAGAATTGGTGTCGTTTATATTAATTACAGTAGCAAAAGCACCTTTGCCTTTAAGTATCTTGTTTTGGAACATGAAGCCATGAGAGGATTTAAGACGATCATATTCATCAATATTAATAGTGGGTCCTGAGAAACAAGTAAAGGCATAGTAATGATTTTTCAAGATTCGAGTAAGAGAATCGTATAATGAGGGATTTAAATGAGGCAAAATTTCCACATTTTCATCATCTTTTATGATTTGTGCAGAGAAAGGATCTAAGGCTATAACTTCTCCGCCCGGCAATAGCATTCCTCTACGTCCCATTATACCTAACTTACCTGCATTTGTGTTGACAACACCTTCAATAGTGCTAAATTCTAAATAATGTGTTGCTGACACACTAAAGTCTCTATTGCTATCTATACTTAATACAACCAGCATGCTACTATCCCATCTGGGTGACTGAACATACACTAATGCATATACATTGTCTTCCTCTTTACGCAGATCAATGACCTCAAAAAAGTCAGATACAGTTTTCACTTTTAGGCTTTTGATAATGTCGGCTATTAAATAATTTGATTCTATGGTACAGTGACCATTATTATCAAGGTTAATCCAGTATAAAGATGCGTCCTCATCCAATCCTGCTCCGATAACGTAGATAGAATCATTTAGCCTTGCGATGGATGAAACCATTTCTTCTGCCTCCTGAAGTAGACATTTCCCTGAACGAACCAATTCCATTGACGAAAAGTTGATTACATCTATTTGAACTGAGGAATCATTGGACATATAAGCAATTGAAATATGGTTACCATCAATGCTATAAGATGACAGTTTGTGCATTATGGAAGCAATAGGGACAGCCTCAACCGTGTAAGAACCTTGTATTATGAAATCCTTTAAGATTGCAAGCTTGAAATGGTCTCGTAAAAAGGGATAGTTATATTGTGTATCATTTTTCAGTAATTCAGTATAAGCATTGCTTGAGACACTATATTTTTTTATGAGGTCTGTGAAGTAAAGAAGATATCTGTTGTTGTTTTCTTTATCATTTGCACTTTCTCCACTTTCTACGCTTATGCGTATGTCACCGCACCCATAGACCATAACAATGAGAAGGGGGAGGCACACCAACCTCCCCCATTTAATAAAAGCTATTCTAAAATTCATGGTTTGTGAGATTTAGCGTTCAATGATAACAAATAGGGCGTCCTTATCGGTTTTGTAGTTCCAGAAAACATAAACCCCTGACTTAAAGGATCTAAGATATTCTTCATATTGAGCCAATTGAGCCACAGAAGGAGGAACTTCCATATTTGCTAAAGAACCAGTTAACTGTTCAAGCACAATAAGAGTCTCGAAAGGTGCATCAGCAGATGATAATCTACCCCTATAATCGCCTTTATTTATTTGTGTCACGGCACTGCTTACTAATCCCATCGCTTGCTCACTAATAGTCCCGTCATTATTCATATAAACAACTCCCGAAACCGACACAATGCCAGGACAGTTGTCCCCATCCGCCTTACAATAATACTTAGTGATTTTAATTCCTAAGCCAAAGACATCAATGCCGACTTCCCAACTCCTTTTAGGATCGTATCCCGCTAGTCCTTGCTTAATAGTTATTTTAAAGGGTTTCGCAGAAATAGAGGTTGCAAGCAACAATCCTAACATTAAAATTATTCCTCGCATTGCTCCACTATTTTCAAGTTTTCAGTTTATGTTCCATTCACTTCATTTCCCACAACCTCGCCACCCTCCGGATGAGCCTCCTG
>WFXT01000099.1 GCA_015490475.1 Bacteroidota bacterium | reverse complement strand
ATATACAAAAAGTAACATACAACTTGAACAGAGCTTTTTATAACACTTATTTTCCAATTATTCCGTATAGCTCTCTTCATTTCGTGATTCATTGCAATTCTTTCAACCATCGTGATTTGTAGAACAAAACTGCTTGCCCCAATTGGAAAAATTTTTCCCTCTGGAAAATAAAAGGTGCCCCTCATATGAAAACCTGTGTCCATCAGAAGAGACTTTTTGCCCTGAAAAAGGAAAAAAGTGCCCATCACACGGGAACAAATGCCCCTCTGTTGGGAAAAATTGCCCCTTTATTGGGAAACTCCGCCCCTCGGCTGGAAAAGGGTGTTCCCCAAATGGGACAAATTGACCCTGCATTGGGAATCTTTGTCCTTCAACAGGGAAACCTTGCCCCTCAGACGGGAGATGCTGTCTCTGCATCGGGGAAAATAGCCCTTCAAATGGGCACACTCGCCCAACATAAGAATATATTCCATGTTATGAAGTTGAAACGATCATTAACATCAAAAACTCGTACAAGAACCCAAAGAATTGTTGCAAGGATATTGATGTTTATTTGAGCACTCCAATACAAAGCAAATTCTTTTATCATACTAATTTTTTATCTGTTGTGCTATCGTTGATAACAAATATATTGTTCCCTCCACAAGAACGAGTAATACTGTAACATAAAAAGCACCGATAAGACTTAAAATAATTATTAGAATCGTCAAGTCATGAGGAATCCAAAACAGAAAATTAATACCATACAACAGCAATTTAAACATCCTTTGTGCTACCCATATCATGGAAATGCCAAATTTCAATGAAGTTATACCTGTTGAAACAACAACCGGGTCAACCCCTAAAACATCCCTTATTGCCAAGACCCATAAACTTAGTTCCGAAACACAAAGAATAATCAACGATAATATAACTTTCCATAACTGTCTGAACGTCTTTCTGGCAAGCACAATCAGTAAAGCAAAGACTGCCGAGCTCCAAAAAGCAGCTATCACATACATAGCCAAAGAACTTGATTCTTCTATAGCTATAAGAATTCCTGTTACTACATTAATTATCAGCAATATAACAAACCGCAATATATAATCGCGCAACATATTATATCTAACGACACAAAGCGAAACACAAAGTATAGAGTCTGCTACCGCGTTGATGCAACAGCTCTATGTAGTACTGCTCTCTTCGTCCAGATATAGTTCTTTGAGTACTCCTTCGTCAAAGGCTTCATTAATTCCTTTGCCGTCACTGAGCAACTCAACGCGGTACCATGCGGAACGATACCAAATGTCTGAAGGTCCTACTTTAACTGGTGCCAAGCGTTGTGCTTTTGTTTCCTGGTGATATGGCCACGGCACATATTCATTGAAGTCTTGCTTTATGTCTGTTATTACCATATCCCACTCATCAAGGAGCATTCGTTGTAGTTGTTGCCAGCGTGCCATACTTGAGTCTTGAAGAGTGAGACCGAAATATCCAGCAGAACCTGCTCCTTTTAACGCTGCCACGCCACGCCCAATAAATGCTTTAAAAGCCATTAATGTCTCTGGTGGGTCCGTAATAAAAACATCAAAGTGGCGAAGCCACTCTTCTGGAAATGGCTTTCTAAGGTCAAAGACCTGTGCCCTGGCGTTAGGCAGATTAAGTTTTTGAATCCAATGGTTATCAAAATTGATGAGTCGCTCGTCAATATCAAGGATTAACACTTCTTTTGCCAGCCCAGTGAGTGCCACAGCCAAACCAGTTAGGTCATCTTCAGCACCCATCACAAGAATTCGCCTGTTTCTCAGGTCCCCTCGTTCATCAAGCATTAAAACGCGCGAGATGGTAGTTTCAGGAGTCACATAAGCTTGGTCATACTGCTGAATCGGTTCAGGACGCTCTTGAATAATCTCCTTAAACTGATTCCACCAGTCGGGACGAGCAGTGTAATCAATTCCCCTTCCACCGCATCTGGGACATTTATATGAAGGCAATGCAGAAAGTCCCGCTTCCTGAGCAACTCTTAAACCATCAGCTGTTAATTCAATCTTATCATCTGACACATTAACCCACCCAGCATCTTGCATATGCTTAATAGCACTTGCCACAACAGGAACCGGCAGATGGGCATTGCCACTTACTTGCCAGAAATCTCCAGTTGCAAGAAGTGCCTCCAGAATCCTTTCAATATGCCTTGGTAGTGTCTTAATTCCCGTTTCTTGTTCAACTAACTGTGCAATTTCCTTTATAGTTGCCATTTTCACTTTAGATTTTGATTGCAAAGTTAAGAGAAGTTTTTCTTAAAAATGGATAGGGCTCCGCCCAGAAGGCGGAACCCCAGTTTTAGACAATTCCCTATTCCAAAGGAAATGCATAAGTAAAGCCTGCTAATTATTTATCAGAAGCTTGATCGGTTCGTGTATTAATAATGATCTCTAATCTTTCCACTTGTTTTTGTAGAGCGTCTATTTGTTCTGCTTGCTTGGCAATTTGTTGCTGTTGTTGTTTTATGATTTCAAGCAAGTATATGGGAATCCTATCATAATATATGAAGTCTGGATTGCCTTCTTTATCATATCCCACCAACCATTTAAGTCCAAGAGAGTCTAACTCCTCTGCGATGTAACCTATTGCTTCCTGACCTGTGTCCTTGTATTTATATCGTTTAGGCGCTACTTCAAGGAGTTTCGACCAGTTATCATGGAAAACAGAAATGTTAGTTTTATATTTCTTTGACGAAGAACTCCTAAGAAATACACCGTTAGCATCAACGACCACAGTAGCACCTGTTCCTGTGTTCAGTTGAGGTGCTCTAATATCTCCGTCCCCTTCTACTCTGAATATTTCACACTCTGCCCCGGAACATTTAGTGTTAGAACCAGGACCAAAAACAACTCTGAACGCTCCAACACTGGTAGCAACAGGAAGGTAGTCAATATAAACATATTCGCTGGATGGACCTGTTGGATTAGTATGCTTATATAATCTTAATTGTCCTCCTTCTGCCCCATCTGAATACAAACTTAACTCTCCCCACGCAGACAATTTCATCATCAATTGAGCTCCTGACCAGATAGGAGAATATGTAGTATAAAATTCAAGCCCTCCACATGTAGATGTTGAACTCCAATCACATGCTGCTTTACCATCTATTCGTGCCCCTAAATAAGAACCAGCCATCCCAAATCCAACACTTCCCAAATCATCTCCTGTTAAAGGATAAGCAGGCGAGGACGGTGTTCCACGTGCCGAACGGAGCCATATCCTCGCTGGAAGGGTAATAGAGGTTGTTGATGACCCAGTATATGCTTGTACATGTATTTCAGCATCCGTTTGACTTCCTCTCACCTCAAGACTTGCAGATGGTGGATTAGTATAGGGCCAAGCCCATGCCGGATCTTGGTATGAAATTCCTACACCCTCATAGAAACCAGAACTGAAAATTCTGAGCGGTTCTCTATAATTTGTACCTCCCGGTTGATATATTCCTACAGCCATATAGTTGTAATCAATAGAGCTCAAAGAAGAACTTGCATCATCAAAAGTTGAGAACAAAAGTCTCCCAATTTCCTCTGTAGTTATAGAAGTAACGCTTGAATAGAATTGCATGCCGACTCCCACGCCAACGCTTGGTGTAGTTGAAGTTTGATTTTCTATTCTAAGCGGATATGACACAGATGTTGTCGGTGCAGAGGAATTGAAGACATGCAGATTTGTAGTGGGACTTGAAGTTCCAATACCCACATTACCATTGGTGTATATATTGGCACTTATTGACGTTGGGGCAGCATTTGTGGAGACATCATACCAATCTGCGTCGGTTGACCCGCCGCCAGAGGATACAGGAGCCCATGTTCCATCTCCCCTTAGTACATCACTACTACTCCCAGTAAAGGAAACTTTTTGTATATCTCCAGAAGAATTAGACACGAGAATAGACGAAGTGTTTGTCAGTGGCGTTGTAGCCGTATTTATAGTTCGTATTCTTACAGTACCATTCACATCCAATGTAGCAGTCGGAGTAGATGTTCCTATACCCACATTAGTGCCGTCATCGTATATTAGCGAGTTGCACAAGTCTGTTCCTGTCCATTTGGCAATATAATTTGTTCCTATGGTGGCACACACAGACGTCCATGGCGCTCCTGTTATTTGCCACGAA
>WFXT01000098.1 GCA_015490475.1 Bacteroidota bacterium | reverse complement strand
TGCCTGTGCAGTGCCCGCAATTATGTCATCAAGGATAATCAAAAATAAGCGCAGGCGTCTTATTACGATGTTTGTTACGCCTTTAACCAGTTGTTCAGCAAGATTACCTGTTTATCTGCTTATTGTAGGCATTCTTGTGCCTAATATATATGTGGGACCTGTCCAGCTACAAGGACTGGTATTGTTTGGTATCTACATGGTTTCTATTCTTGCGGTGCTTATTTCGGCGTGGGTAATAAATAAGATTGTTCCCACAGATGGAGAGAAAGCAGAAGGTTCTATTATTGAATTACCTGACTATCAAATTCCTTCTTTGCGAAACGCTCTCCATTCAACGTGGCTGAAAGTTCTCATATTCTTGAAAGGAGTCACTAAAATCATTGTGATCATAACCATTGTCCTGTGGATTCTCGGAAACATTAGTACTGAACAAATAAGAATGATTACTGAAGGTAAATTTGAATATGTTGAGCCCGAAAACGTTGAAAATAGTCTGCTTGGATGGGTTGGGAAAACTGTTCAACCACTCTTTGAACCTATTGGATATGATTGGAAGATAACGGTTGGAATTTTATCTTCTTTTGCAGCACGGGAAGTGTTTGTTAGTACCATGGCAAGCCTATATGGTTTGATGGATGAGAGCGCTATTGAACATTTAAACGATTTCCTTGCACAAGATGAGGCAATAACTACTCCGGTTTTGCTTTCCCTTCTTGTGTTTTACATTTTTGCTATGCTATGTATGAGCACATTGGCTATTATGAAGCATGAGGCAGGATGGAAGATGGTCCTTTGGGAAATAGCATATACTTGGACGTTGGCTTATGCATTTGCGTTTATTGTGTATCGCGTGTCTAACTACTTGTTCGCATAATGTTAGCGTTTCACTTTTTTATATTTCTTTTGAATTTTTTCCAATAGCCATGAAGGTGGAGGAACAGTTAAGTAATCATCAATTGGGATGGCAATAACTTCTGTATTTGGTAAGGCTTGTTCAAGTTGCTTGACCAGTTCTTCGGTAATAGAAGGGTTGTAACTTATGTCAAGTAGTTCAAGTTGTTTCATTTGCATCAAGATAGGTAAAACTTTCTGTAGGTCAAGAGGAAGGTTATAACTTATATCAAGTATTTTAAGAGAATCCATTTGAGGCATTGATTCAGGCAGGCTTTCCAGTTCATTGGCTTTTAGATTCAATAGTCTGAGATTCTCAAGTTTGTCTATCTCTTCTGGCAGTTCTTTTAACAGGTTATTTCTGACCCATAACTCTTCAAGACCCGACAGATTGGTAATTGATGCAGGTAAACTTCTTATTACTTGATCATTAAAAGAAAGCATTTTTAAATCCTGCAAGTTGCCTATGCACGCTGGAACGCTTCTTATTTTATATTTAGCAGGATGAAAATAAAAGCCGTCAAGGATGAGAGTATCAAGGTTAGATAGTTTGCATATAGCAGGTGGGAATTGGGATAGTTTATTGCCCCCAAGGTTCAGATATGAAATGTTTTTCATTGACGATATGCCTGCTGGGAAGCGGGTTAATTGATTTAATGAGACATCCAGATATTCAATGCTGGAAAGTTTCTTTATTGAGGCAGGTAGGGCTTCTAATTGATTGCCACGCAAATCAAGTTTCCTTAATTTTTTGAGATTTCCTATGCAGGAGGGAATTTTTTTTAGATAATTCATTCGTTCGCCAAGGTTTATATATCCAAGTTTGAGAACTTCAAGATTTTCCAGTTTGCATATTCCTGTGCCAAGTTTTTCCATGTTGTTGGCACGCAGGTCAAGATGTTTGATAGTCTTTAGTTTACCTATATTATCTGGAAGTTCTTTTATGTCACATTCACTCATGATAAGTGTTTCCAGAGAGGTGGATTTAGCCAATGCGTTGAAGACCTGTTCGGCTTTTATCCACACATTCCCATGCAGGTTGATCCATTTCAAATTTGGTGTGGATCCAATAGTGGGTGGAAGCTTTGTAATCAAATTGTTATTTAAAGCCAGGAATTCAAGACTTTGCAGGTCTTTAACATTTGCAGGAATAGAAAACAGTTGGTTATAAGATAGGTCAATGGCACGCAGGTTATCGCATGCAGACAGAGTGGAAAAAACATCTTCCACATCAAGCATGTAGGTTCTCTTGAGATTTATTGCTTCAAGGGGAATTTCACAGATTGCATCGCTGATATAATTTAGGGCTTTGTTGTCGTTGAGTTTCAGAACCTTTAGATTTTTCAAGAGACCTATTTCATCGGGCAACTTAGTAAATTGGTTCCACGATAGGTCCAAATACCATAGATTTGGTAATTGAGATAATGTTTTCAGGACTTGCCTTATGTTTAAGTCTGGATTTTTCCTGAGAATGATGGCTTCCAGATTTTTGTATCTGGTTATTTCAGAGGGCAAAGTGGTTATTTTCGCATATGAGAGGTCAAGAATTCTAACTGAATCAGGATGGGCAGTTTTCAGGTCTTTCCACTTATAGATTTTTCCATCTGGTAGTTTGAAAAAATCATCAATTGTGTGTTGACCCGAAAGATGAAATATGGTTATAAGTCCTAAAAGTGTTGTTAATCCTTTTTGTTTCAAGCCTTTCATAACAACACTAAATTAACTACTTTGCAAATTCCAACCTTTTGGCAATTTAGATCGTTTATAAATAGCGAAAACATAAAATAAAACAATCAAAATCAGAGAACCATGCTGAAGCAAATACTACTAATTGCGGTAACTTCCATGTTGGTAATTGGAGGCACATCTTGTTCCAACAATAAAGGACAAATAATGTGGCAGGACGTCGGTGAATGCATGGGGGGTGACGTCACAGGAGGAGGTTCTGGTGCTAACATGTCTGATGAAAGAACATGGAATAATCCAAGCGACATAGCAGAGGTCAATTTTGACATCACTGCCAGTAAAAAGGGCGAATTAAGGGTTACTTTAACTGATGCCAGTGGTAACGTGGTTTTTGATCAAGCTATTAATAAGGATTCGGGTGATGATACATTTTCTGGTACCTCACAGAGCGGAACACCAGGTGAATGGACAATTAAGGTTACTCTTAAGAAATTCAAAGGGGACGGCTCATTTAGTGTCTGTCCTGTAAATTAAAGGAGCCATGCGAGTAGTAGTGGCAATCTTGACTCTTGCTGGTTTTTTGATGTCTTGCGCACCCACTAAAGACTGGAAGTGTTATTGCAAGGAGAAAAACTCGGGTGTAGAATACATGACTTCTATCATAACAAACGAGAATGCAAAGGATGCTGAAGCGGTGTGCAAGACAGAATGTGAGGTAATAGATGAAGAACTCTATTCAAGGGTTGAAGAAATTAAATAACCCAAAGATGAGGAGAGAAATTTTAACAGGGATTGCAATGGCACTTGGTGTTTATCTGCTTAGCGCCCTTTCGTGTTATTCCACTAAAGATTGGTTGTGTCAGTGCACTATTACTGACCAATGGGGTGATACCTGGGTTGATTATGAGATAATTACCAATCAGAGTGAAAAAGACGCCACTGCTATTTGTAATGCAATGGGACAAAACATTCAAGAAAGAGACCCTGAAATTCAATCTGTTTCATGCACAATAAACGAGATACAATAGCGTTTTATATATAGAAGCCCCGCATGTCGCTCCGCCCAGTGCCGGTGCTCGGGATTACATCCCGGGTGCCGGTTTTTTTATTTGCGGTCTCTGCTGTATTCACATGTAGTGAGTGATAGTATTGACTTGATTAAATCGGTTAAGTTAACCTACTGGTTTGCTTTTATATCTATATAGTCTCACAGAATTAATTATTAAGACAACATCCGAGAAAGCCATAGAAAGGGCTGCCAGAGTTGGGGATAAATATCCTGCTCCTGCAATGGGTATAGCCACTGCGTTGTAAGCAAATGCCCAGAACAGATTTTGCCAGATGGTTTTATAAGTCTTAATTCCCAATAGCCATGCTTCCTTAACTTTAAGCAATGAGTCTGAGAGCAGGACAACATGTGCTGAGTTGCGAGCGATATCTGTTGCTGAACTGAAAGAAAAGCTAACTGCCGCGGCCATTAGTGCAGGGGCATCATTAATTCCATCACCAACCATTGCAGTGGGCTTCTCTTTATTTAAATCCTCAATTATTCTCAGTTTGTCATCCGGTCTAGTTTCATAATATACTTTCTCTATACCCAGTTTTTGTGCAACCATAAGGGCTTTATCCTTCCTATCTCCTGTTAGCAGTATAGGTTCTATGCCCTGTTTCTTGAACCATTCAATGACTTCTTTGGCTTCCGGCTTGATGTCGTCCCCAATCTTTAAATGTCCTATTTCCTTGCCGTCCATTTGAACTACTATATCAGCATGTCCATTTAAACTGGTTGCTCTTCCAATAAATACTGTCTTACCTTCTTTGAGTTTAGCATAAATACCTTCTCCACGTTCCTCTTTGATTTCTTCTATCTCGGTTAATTGTGTAATTTCCTTGCCCCATTCATCTACTATGGACTTTGCTATGGGATGAATGGAATGCTTCTCAATGCTAACGACAAGTTTTTTGAATTCTTCGGGGTCAATTGTAGTTTCCCAGTGTGTTATTTTGAATTTTCCAGTAGTTAAAGTGCCTGTTTTATCAAACACCACTCTTTTGACATGGGGCAAAGTTTCAAATACATCGGCATTTTTGACCAGTATGCCTTTCTTAGCCATCACTCCTACTCCAACAGCTATAGCGGCAGGGGTTGCAAGCCCTAAGGCACAAGGACATGCAATAACTAAAACAGCAACTGCATTTAGCAATGCTTCGTCAATTGGACTTCCAATAACAAAATACCATATGGCGAATACAATAGCTGATATAACAAGAACCACAGGAACGAACCAGGCACTGATTCGGTCCGCCAGCCTCTGAAGAGAAGGTCTATTTTGTTGGGCTTCTTCCGCTATGCGGATGATTTCAGCAAGAACTGTTTTGGCACCTACCGCCT
Source organism: Bacteroidota bacterium (assembly GCA_015490475.1). Lineage (GTDB taxonomy): Bacteria > Bacteroidota > Bacteroidia > JAADEI01 > JAADEI01 > JAADEI01. The sequence goes on along the minus strand of WFXT01000098.1, from coordinate 6,950 downwards.
CCGCCTCCATTACAATGCTACCATCAACGATAACTGTACCACCATATACAGTATCTCCCACTTTTTTTAGCACGGGTGTACTTTCACCGGTCAAAAATGATTCATCTACTAGTGCGGAACCCTCTATGACCTTTCCATCGGTAGGAACTTTTTCTCCTTCTGCAACAATGATTTTATCTCCTTCTTTGACTTCCTCAAAGTCCACCTCCTGAATCGTTCCATTGGGAAGCAGAACTCGTGCTTTTCCTTGTAAAAGGGCAGTTAGCTGCTCAATGGCATCTCTGGTTTTGGCTGTGGCACGATGTTCCACATATTTGCCCCATAAGATTAGAGTTATAATTCCAGCTGCTGTTTCAAAATATACGGGCTCTCCCCTGAAAAGCATAACCCAGCTATATATATAAGCGGCAGTAGTGCCGAGTAATACCAACACGTCCATGTTGGGTGCCCCAACCTTTACCGACTTATATGCGGCTTTGCCCATCAGGAACCATCCCAGAAGGAATACTGGCGTAGCAAGGACAGCGTGCAACCATGGATTTTGCAAAGCGGGGACAAACATAGCCAGCCATAGTGGAAGGGTAAATATGCTTGTAAATATGGCATAGTGAAGAAGGGTAAACCGGGGTTTTTCATGCTTTTTAACGACTTTGTAGCCCAATGTTTCAATGTGTTGGGCATATTCACTACACTGTCCTGGTCCTTCCACTTTCACGTATCCCCTAATGACATCAACAAAAACTTTTTCTGCCCCGTTGGCTTTAAGGAATGTCTCTATGCTTCGAGCACAGGAAGGACAATCCAGACCTTCCACTCTAAACTCACAAACTGACATAGTGTTAAATTAACGCTAAATCAAAGATAACTAATTTGTTCTCGTCAACATGGGCAGATGCGATTTACTTGCCACCTTTGGTAAGCTTTCTTTTATATTCGTATTTGTAACCGTCCTTTTCATAGCCTATTCTTAAGGAAGCAGGCTTACCATACAATTCTGGGGTTAGGTATTTCCCTTTATTTTCAGGTTCTTTCTCTACTACGTCTTTAGGTTGGTATTTTCTTACCCACGGGTCGTTTCTATTGGCTATTACAAGCCATGATACCTCAATATTAGGTTCTGAAGACCTGATTACAAATGTGTTGGATTGATCAACTTTGCGTTCTACCCATACAGTTGCCGGAGCCCCAATGGGCGTCAAAATGTATCTAACATTCTTATTAATTGCTGTAAAGTAATCAGGAAGCGTTATCATTGCACGTCCGGTACTATCAACAGTTACGGTTCCTGAGTACATATTTAAAACTTCATTGCTCTCTACTGCATAATGATACAAATATTTGTTTTCGGGGTCCAAGGGATGGTCAATAAAGAAAGGCTTAGTTCCCGTAACAGAAATACTACCATCCACAAAAACGTTACCTATGAATCTACCACCCCAGTTGGAACTAGGTCCTCCTAATGCTTCTCCTATTACTCCTGTCCATCCACCATATCCATATACCCCTGTTCCGTTTCCCACTCCAGAAGCAATGTTTTCGCCATAAATAGCTTTACAGCCGGAGGTGCAGGAGCCCCCATCTTGACGAGCAAAAATAGTTGCCGCATTGGCTGTATTAGTGCTGTTGGTTACAAACACAGTGTGCAGAGCTTGATTGGTTTGTGCTCGTATGGCATAGGCAGTGTCCGAACTGTTATAAGAAGTTACGAGCAATCCTGGACCTGATCCATAATGGTCTATTTCTATTGAGGGCATGGCATTGGGAGTGGCTGATTGAGGGGTTGTTCCTTCTGTCCGAACGTATATAGCACCATGATTTGCTGTGCCCGTAGCATAAACGTTTAGTACCCATTTGTCATCATCGGTGAAAGCAATTAAGTCGTTGGTTGTGTTGATAGCGGAAAAAGATCCGCCTGTTCCCACGACCCAGACTCCGTCACCTCTTATGTCCAATACTCCCTGTGGAGTGGTTGTATTTACTCCGATTCGCTGTCCCGTTGTAAAGTGAACAAAGTTATTAATGTGGGTTCCCTGAACATTGTCATTATTAATGTGAAGGTCGTATCCAATGGTTTGAATTTCGTTGATATCCATGTGTAGCCCAGCAGTGTTTGTAACATTTAGTATGTATAGTGCTCCCGAACCTAATGTGGCAGTAACGTCACTGGAGGAATTTATGCGAACATCTCCTGCAACGTGTAATTTCTCTAATGGATTGGGAACACTTATTCCCACGTTTTGTGCGTGCACACTTGGGAGCAATAATATAAAGCAGAACCCAATTATCGCTATGTTTCTCATGGCTAGCGAGATTTAAGTCTATATACAAATATACTAAAAATATGTCAAATAGAAAACGACGAATGTCTTAATGTTTATTATAATTCCCGTCTGATTAGACCTACGGGGATAAAAGAATTTATACGGAAAGTAACAGTGCTCCTAAAAGTAGTCCCAATATTAGCCATAGAAGGCAACCAATTCCAGAAATTATTAAGCCAATAAGTCCAAGAACCTGAGAGAGATGGTCTTCCGATTTTAAACCCAGGAAGCTAAATATTAGTCCCAAAAGAAAGAAAATGATACCTACCAAAGGAAAAACGAAAGTGAAAATGAGCCCTATAATAGCGAAGATGAATCCTAATATCCCGAATATACTGGTATCGCTTGCAGATGCTTTCAGGAGAGATTTGGTTTGTGTAGTGTGAGATTCGGTCTCTTTTTTCTTGTCTTCAGTTAATGTGGGTTGATTTATGTTGAAATCTAATTGAGATGAGGATGTTGTCCGATAAATAGAGTTGGATGATCTAGGGGACTTATTACTAATAGCATTTGCTGGAGAATTGTTAAGAGAAGCCATCTGTTCTGATGAATTGGAAAGGGGAACGGGTAAGCGAGAGAGGTTGCTTTTTTCTAAAGGAGTCATTGATGGCTCAGAAGTGTTAATCGTATGCTTGACTTGAGGAGTTTTATGCGTGGATTTGGATAGGGATATGTAAAATCCCTTCTGGTATTTCCGCTTTTCTACATGAAGATTAGGAAGCCTAGAACAAGACAAAAGTACCATAGATATAGCCAATATAAGTCCAGAAAGGTTTATTACCGTATTCCTCATGTCGTTAAGATTTTAATGATACAAATTTAATAAAGTCGGAATTAATGGGTCAGGATAATATATGTTCTAATTTACTGAATCTGTTGTTTCAAAGTTTATTAACCATATATTTGCTGGTGTTACGTCAAAGAATAACTTCTTGATTCTTGCAGTATTCCTTTTGAGTTTAACTTTGATAATGTATCTATTTGCCCATGTTTTAATTTTACGTTTTTTCTCGGGTAGGGCGAAGAAGAATAAAACATTGTCAATATGTGGAAATGCTATCACATCTATAGAAGTATTTGGTTTTTTGCCTGTTCCAGTGCTCATAATTGCGTTGATGACGTTGCTCATGCGGGCTATTGATATGTCAACACAGACTGAGTCATTGAGTTCGTCACACAATGTCATATACAGGAAAAGGGCTTCTAAATTGAAAGGGTCAACAGAAAGAACTGAATCCAAAAGAGAAGAGGCAATTATAAGTTGCCACTGTCTGTCAGAAGAGTCTGGATTGAAAATTAGGGAAATTGCAGAGTCTAAATATGGTTCTGCTGGATAAAAAGGAATATACCTTGCCGAATAGATATACCCATAATAAAGGAATCTTGCTTCTGGCAAGGATAAGGTGTCTCCATAAAGATAATCAAGAAAAAGTTGTTCATAAGCAAATATTCCGGAGTCTGTCTGTAACACAGTCCAGAAACTGTCGTATTCAGGCTCATTGATATATAGTGTTCCTTTCCCATGGTAGTGCTTATACAGTCGCCTTTGCATAGGGTCATCGGGGAGCACCTTACAGGTGGTAACTAAAATCAATAACAGAGGAAATATTCCGAAGACTTTCCTATTCACGGTCAGATTCCACTATTTTTAAATGTAATTCTTTTAATTGTTCTGGCGATATAGGTGCTGGGGCATCAAGCATTGGGTCCCTGCCCGATTTATTCTTGGGAAATGCTATTACCGAGCGTATTGTTTCTTCGCCAAGCATTATAGCTGTGAGCCTGTCAAAACCGAAGGCTATTCCTCCATGGGGTGGGGTTCCATATTGAAGGGCTTCAAGAAAGAAGCCAAATTTTTGCTGTGCTTCCTCACGGGACAGTCCTAATAAGTCAAAGATTTTTTGCTGGATTTTCTGGTCGTGAATTCTAATAGAGCCTCCTGCTACTTCCACGCCATTTATGACAAGGTCATATGCTTTAGCTTTCACCTGTCCTGGGTCGGTATCAAGCAAGTGAATATCTGTGTCTTTGGGGGAAGTGAAGGGGTGATGGTTTGGTTCCCAGCGATTTTCTTCTTCGTTCCATGAGAACAGTGGGAAATCAACAACAAAGAGGGCTTTGAAGGTATCCTTTGGAATGATATTTAATTCCTTGGCAATATTCATTCGTAATGTTCCGAGAGCAGAGACTGTTTTTTCCCATGGACCAGCCATTATGATTATTGCATCTCCCTGTTGTGCTTTGCTTTTGATAAGTAGTTCTCTGGTAGTTTCTTCCCCGAGGATTTTTATTATCGGTCCTTTGGCTTTCAATTCCTCTTTCCATGTTACGTAGAAGAATCCCGGAACATCTGCCATTTGTTTAATGTATTCTTCCCATTGGTCCCATTTTTTACGAGAAAGGGTAGCACCGCCCGGCACAGGTAGTGCCCCTACATATTCTGAATTATCAAACACCTTAAAGCCGTGTCCCTGAACATCCTTAGTAATGTCTGTAATAAGCATTCCAAATCTTACATCTGGTTTGTCACTACCATACTTGTTCATTGCTTCTTCATAAGGCATTCTAATAAAAGGTTCAAGATCATAATTGAGAAGTTCCTTAAAGGCATCAGTAACAAATCGTTCAAAGGTGTTCAAAACATCGTTTTCATCAACGAAGGACATCTCACAATCGATCTGAGTGAATTCAGGTTGCCTATCTGCACGTAAGTCCTCGTCCCTGAAGCATCTTACTATCTGAAAGTATTTGTCGTATCCGCTTATCATAAAAAGCTGCTTGAATAACTGGGGTGATTGGGGAAGTGCAAAAAAGTGCCCCGGATAAAGGCGTGAAGGCACTACGAAGTCTCTGGCTCCCTCAGGGGTTGATTTAATTAAAAAGGGTGTCTCCAATTCTAAGAATCCTTCTTTTGATAACCAGTTTCTGGTGAATTGCAGTAGCTTGTGTCTAAATATTAAATTTCTTTGCATTGGTGGGCGTCGCAGGTCTAAATATCTGTATTTAGCGCGTAGTTCTTCTCCACCGTCTGTGTGTTCCTCTAATGTGAATGGCGGTAATTTGCTTATATTTAGAATGGTGAGCTTAGAGGCTTTTATTTCAATTTCCCCCGTAGGTATGTTAGGATTTTTATTTTCTCGTTCACGAACTTCTCCTTCTACTTGGATAACAAATTCACGGTCAATTTTCTTTGCCTGTTCGTAAAGGTCTTTATCCCACTGTTGATTGAAAATAACCTGTGTAATACCGTATCTGTCCCATAGGTCAACGAATACGACGCCACCAAGGGTTCTGACACGGCGTGCCCAGCCAACTAACACAACGCGTTTCCCAACGTCTGAAAGTCTTAATTCTCCACAAGTGTGTGTCCTGTATGCTGTTTTAGTATTCATACTTACAAAGGTATGATACCTGTGTCGGAAATAACTTAATTTTACTTGTGCTATTTTGATAATTATCATGGAAATAATAGCGGGAGTTGATGAGGCGGGACGCGGTGCCATTGCTGGACCTGTGGTAGCAGCAGCCGTTATCTTGCCCGATGGGTTGAAGATTCCAGATTTATTAAGGGATAGTAAGCAATTAACGTATGCACAGCGCAATGAAATGTATGAATGGATTCATCAAAATGCCGTGTCAATAGGCATTGGAGAGGCGTCAGTTGAGGAAATCAATAGTATGAACATTTTAAATGCTACTTTTCTTGCCATGCACAGGGCAATAGAGAAATTAAATCCAGTTCCAACATTACTGTTAATTGATGGAAATCGGTTTAAGCCTTTTGGTGCTATTAAATATCGGTGTATTGTAGGGGGTGATAGAGTTGAACCTGTTATTTCTGCTGCATCAATAGTGGCAAAAGTTTATAGAGATAGATTGATGGAACAGCTTCACAACCAATTTCCAGAATATGGGTGGAATAGCAACAAAGGTTACCCAACACAGATACATAAAGAAATGGTGATTAAATTAGGTAGAACCCCTTACCATAGAAACTTTAAAATTCAATTGAAATTACCATTTTAAGCCCTTGAATGCTTATTTTTGTATCAAAATCACAAAAATGAAGAGGCACTTTTTGGTAGTTATGGGGGGCATTGCTATTGCAAGCATTTCGTTACTGGTTTCATGTGCCAAGCCAGAAAAGGTTATTCCCGGAACATGGACGATAACAGAGGCTAAAGTAGATGGAAAAGATGAGCTTAATGTAACTGATTCTGGACAGGACCCTGATTGTGGTAACACTACTGCGAGTGTAACTGCAAAGATAAACGGCGGAAAGGCTACATTTAACGAAGACGGAACTTATATTTTGACGAGAAATGTTTCTGCAACATTTACGCAGAATTCAGAAAGCTGCCCATCTTTTACTCTTCCTATTTCAGATGTTGACACAATCAAGGGGACATGGGTTGTTGTCGGTAAAGATAAGTTGATACTAAAAGAGTCTGGATCAAATGAACAGGCAGAATGCACTATTGTGAAGCTTAAACGAAAAAAGATGGTTTTGAAGTGTCCTTGCACTACAGACTGTCAAATTGACCTTCTTGAGGATGGTGATGTGGATTATGTGTGGCAGGAAACGGAATTTGTTCTTGAGAAAGATTAAGTATTGGAAACATGTATATC
>WFXT01000097.1 GCA_015490475.1 Bacteroidota bacterium | reverse complement strand
TGGCTTTGAAGGGAACACTATTGCACAACCAATAATTGATTCTACCACTTTGCCTCTACCCAATCTCTTTATGACTTATGGTGTTGACACTGTTGCCAGTGATTCATTGCTTCTTGGCACAGGACCTAATCAAGTCTGGGACTTCTCAAACCTTTTGCAACTGGATTACATAGACACTACTTTTTATGTGCATCCAGATAGTACTCCTTTTGCTTCAGAGCCTTTTGTCCAATCAGCGCTCTATGCCTTTAAGGACATTAATGTGTACACTTACATAGAACGATTTGCCAGTTCTTCGGGTCCAGAAGCTTACGATGTAACTACTGGCATAGCAGGGAATGACCCATTTATAGGCTCCTTTACGGCACCAGCAACCGATAGGGATACATTGCTACTGACACCTCTCACATATAACTCAATTTTCTTTGATGATGGAGTGTATGAATTCAGTACTACTTTTTCAGGAATTCCTGTTGATGTAAGAATTACAGTAACTCACTATGACACGGCAAACGGATATGGAACACTTATTCTGCCCAACATGACTGTGAATAATGTCCTTAAAATCACAAGAAAGATAACTATTATTACAGAAGCCAATAGCTCTATATTCGGACAGGTTTTTTATCAAGAAGATTCTATGCGTTCCATCTACTTTATTGCGGAAATTCCGGGCTTCAGATTTCCCATTCTGACAGTTACCAAGGACCTGACTGGGGATACCGTGGAAGCACGATTCCTTAACTTCTCTATGGTTGTTGACTTCACGGCGTCCACTACTAATGCTCTTGTGGGACAACCAATTAATTTCACAAACCTTAGCATGAACGCAGACTCTTTTGTGTGGGACTTCGGCGATGGAACAACAAGCAATGCAGTTAATCCCACACATGTTTATACAACATCGGGAACTTACACTGTGCAACTAATCGGAACATACTCTGTTTTTGGAGTCAGCGACACTACCACCAAAGTGGATTATATAACCGTTTATGACTCCGTTAACGCCGATTTCTCTTATACAGTCCAAAACATGACTGTTACATTCACTAACCAATCGACGGGGGCAGATTCTTTTGTGTGGGACTTCGGTGACGGAAACACCAGTACTGATGTTAACCCTGTGCATGTCTATGCAAATCCCGGTGAATATACTGTCAAATTAGTGGCAACAAATCCAGTGCATTCAGATTCTGTGGCAAAAACAGTGAAAGTTGGCGTTGTCGGGGTGTCGTCGCCAGTTCAAGAGCCAATAATAACTATCAAAGGTTCTACGCTTATGGTGCTTATCAATAGAGAACCTGCCCTTGTTGAAATCTTCACAGTGGACGGTAAATTAGTTTATAGTGCCGAAGCAAACGTTGTTAAACTTCCAGTTGGCAATATATCATTCCCAGTGTTAATGGTGAAAGTAAACGGCAGAGCCTATAAAGTGAGTGTCCGAAACATTGAATAAAAAATTTAATAATCAGCGCTTGAACTAAAAACAAGATGTTTTTATCTTCCAGAATTATATTAGTTATTCTTGGTATCGTGCATTTTGTTTTGGTTGGCCAAGACACAGTATCTATTGTAGCAGTGGGCGACATAATGCTTGGAACATTATATCCTGACACTAAATACTTGCCTCCCAACAACGACTGTTCATTTATGATGGCGGAAGTAAGTCATATTCTTAAAGATGCAGATGTTACATTTGGCAATTTGGAGGGCGCTTTTTGTGGTGACACGTCTCAGGTCAAGAAATGCAACAATCCAAAGGTGTGCTACCGATTCTGCATGCCTGACCATTTTGTTAAGTGTCTGAAAGATGCGGGCTTTGATCTGCTTAGTATTGCTAACAATCACATCTATGACTTTGGATATGTAGGTTTAAAGAACACGATGAAAGTGTTGTCAAAGGCAGGGATTAAATATGCTGGTGTGGTCAGTCACCCTTGGGACACCCTTCATTTGACTTCCGGAATAGTAATTGGATTTACTGCCTTCTCCCCCAACCGTGGAACCCTTAATATTAATGATTATGACTTGCTTCGTGCAATAATTGATACTTTAAAAAGGTTATCTGATATTATTATTGTGTCTTTTCATGGTGGTGCCGAAGGTAGCAAATATACACGTGTCCCCAAGGAACAGGAAATTTTTCTTGGCGAAAAACGAGGTAATGTATATGAATTTGCCCATAAGGCTATTGATTACGGTGCAGATGTAGTAATTGGACATGGACCTCACGTGCCTCGTGCCTTTGAGTTATACAAAGACAGATTCATTGCATATAGCCTTGGCAATTTTGCAACCTATAAGCGATTCAATCTGTCTGGTCCCAACGGGATTGCTCCAATCCTGAAAATTTATGTTGATACCATCGGCAAGTTCTTAAAAGCAGAAGTAGTGTCTATATATCAGGATGAACACACAGGTGTGCATATTGATTCTCTAAATAGAGCGTTTAATTTAATTGAGCAACTGACCAGTCAAGATTTCCCCGAAACTCCGTTGATGTTTGAAAAGAATTCTGTATTTCCCGTAGAAGAGTAATATGTATGCAGGTTGGTTAATTACAGAAACTTTAGAGACAAGGATACAAAGGATCTATAATAAGGTCTGAGAAGAGAATCTGCATCGCCTTCTTTACTCAGCAGAACTTAGACTCAAGTTACGGAACATGAATCGCGGTCAATCCCAATAGTATCAAGGGATAGACTAACATTACTACATGTTTGCGTACCTATAAAAGCCTTAAAATTAGTCAAAAAATTTGTTTTATCTTTGCAATACAATTGAATGCAAAAATTATGACATTAAAAATGCAGGGATTTGTTGGGAACAATAGTAAAATCAGGAGTTTATTGAAACAAGATACGTTAATAAAATTTGCGTCCTCATAAATTTCATGCCCTGATTTCAGGGAAGCCCGACGGTTACTGGGATAGATGCGTTTGGTGGTTCGTAAGTCGGGTTTATTAAACCCAGTAATATCAAGAGATACATGTTTACGTACTCATAAAGACCCTAAAATGACGCAAAATTTTGCTTTACATTCGCAATACAATTACACACAAAATTTATGGCATGACAAATGCGACCACTCTCATGAAACGTACTAATAAATTGTGCATCCAGATAAAATTCATGCCATGATTACAGGGAAGCCAGATAGTTACTATAATATATGCGTTTTGGTGGTCGTAAGTTGAGCTGTGGTTAATGCTAAAAGTTTCTCAAAATGCGGCATATAGGGACAGGTTAAAAAGTCTTCCTGTGAGTCGGCGGGGCACTGCATAGTATAGACCCTCTATGTCTCTTATCC
>WFXT01000096.1 GCA_015490475.1 Bacteroidota bacterium | reverse complement strand
TGCCTATAGAGTGCAAGAAGCCATCAAAAGGTCCACCAAAATGTTCCATGGTCTTGTCTATGAGAGTATTAATATCGTCAATATTTGTTGCGTCTGCGGGAATCAAGGGTGCATTGAGCTTTTCTGCCAGTTCTTTTACTTTCCCGAAGCGAAGGGCAGCAGGAGCATTGGTAAGCACTATTTGTGCACCTTCTTCAAAAGCTCTTTCAGCAACCTTCCACGCAATAGATTTTTCATCCAGAGCCCCAGTAATTAAAAGCTTTTTGCCATCCAATAGACCCATTTTCCTATAATTTTACCCAAACTTAAAGCAAATCCATTAAACATATACCGATGCTTTTCAGAATAGTAACTGTGAGTAACAAACTGCTGGACTTCGTGAATCATGCAATCACTCATTACAAGAAAAATTTAAAGACCTTTAATTCTACCCTTGAATTAGTTGTCCTGCGAAGGCATAAGAAGATGAGAGACATTGAACAGCAAAAGAAATATGACACTGACTTGCTGTATAACTGGGTTAAGCAAATATCAAATAAATCAACATTGAACATAGTGCTTGACCCTTCAGGGAAACAGATATCTACTGAAAAATTAGCAGAATGTGTGTCTGATTACTCTTATGTTAATTTTATGATTGGAGGAGATGTTGGTATTTATAAGGGTCACGAAATATGGAGCTTTGCAAATATGAAACTGTCAATTTCACCATGGACGTTGAGCCATCAAGTGTGTATAATTGTCTGTGCTGAGCAGGCTTGGAGAATACTTTCTATTTTGAAAGGACATCCCTATCATAAGTAGGGTGAGTTGTAAACGAAAAGAAATATTGTTTTGTATATTTACCGCAGAAGGCACAATAAACTAAGCTATATGAGAGAAGGTAGCATAACAATCAGGGTAAGAAAACTACTTGAACCCTTTGCATAATTCCTTAAATCGTTTCATGTGCAATTCAATTAATAAACCACAAGTTAACAGTGTGCGAGATAATAGGATATATATAAGGGAAACACAGAAACGTAAAATTTTATTATTTTTTTAATGTTTTGTATTCTGAGTATTTTCTTCATTTGTGCAAAGGCCGCTACTTATAGAGAATGGTTTGAGTAAGGAACAAGCAGATGCGCTGGCATTAGTGTTTGATGAGATTTATCATGCTCAGATGTCAGAGGCTGCAACAAAAGATGATATAAAAGCGCTCAGGGAAGATATGAAGGCGTTTATGCAGATGATGGACAAACAATTTGAAGAGCTTCTTCATTATGTGGAAAAGCGGTTTGAAGCTATTTGAAGCAATGGAAAAGCGATTTGAAGCGGTGGACAAAAGATTTGAAACAATGAACAAGCGATTTAAAGACATGAATAAACGTTTTGAAGACATGAACAAGCGTATGACTTTCATACAGTGGTTAATGACAATAATGTTTACTGTTTACACGGCTGTTGTGACTTTTGTAGTAACTTTTGTGGTGCCGAATATATTGTCGTATTAGGTTTATATGTCAATCAAAAGCCTCAAATTTGATTTGCTTTTTGTTGAAACCCATTTGTGTTAAATTGTCTCTTGCTTCATCAATCATGTTTCTCAGACCACATAGGTAAAACAAAATGTCTTCCCGTGGTTTAAACATTTCTTTATATACCTGATGTACATATCCTTTATAACTGTGCCAATTAGGAGGAGTTTCTCGTGATAGAACAGGTATATAGCGGAAGTTTTTTAGTCTCTTTTCAAGGTCTAAAAATTCTTCATAGTATAAAAGTTCTTTTAGATTACGGGCACCTTGAATCAAGAAAAGGTTTTTGTGAGGAATGTTTTTGTTGTGTATGTGCCATAGCATTGACCTGAATGGTGCTATTCCAGTGCCAGTGGCTATGAGGCAAATGTCAACCGAAGAAATATCTTCTGGTAGGGTAAATTTGCCCAGCGGTCCACGCAATGGAACTTTGTCACCTACTTTGGCAACATCAAACAAATAAGTGGTCCCTTTACCCCCTGGAACACGCACTATTATTAATTCAATCGTGTTTCCGTTTGGTGGAGATGCTATGGAATAATGTCGCCAGCGTTTAGGGCGCTTTTCTTCGTCAATGGGTAGTTCAAGGGTTATGAATTGTCCGGGGGTAAATTCAAAATTTTTAATGCCTTCAATAGTCAGCCAGAATCGTTTATGCCTTTCTGTTACATCCTCTATCCGTGAAAAGACTGCTTGATACCACTGCATAGTGGCATAAAGATAAGAACAATTCTTAATTCACTATTCTGATTTTATTCATGTCATAGATTTTAAATCATTGTATAACAGTAAAAAATTATTGCATATCTTTGTAGAAAAATGGGAATCATGGTGAAGTCATTTGTTAAAGTGTGGACTTTGATACTGATTTTGGGTGGTGTAGCGCTATTTACTACTTGTAAGAAGGGTCCTGGTGATCCTTTCATTTCTTTGAAAAGTAGGGATGCTCGTATTAAAGGTACATGGGAACTTTCAAAAGTTGAATATTCTTCGAGGACTGTAACAGTTGATCCTGATTTGCCGTGTAGTC
>WFXT01000095.1 GCA_015490475.1 Bacteroidota bacterium | reverse complement strand
GTCCTTGTCAGGAAAATCTCTGGAACTGAATTTAGCATACAAAAGAAAAAATCATGAAAAATAGGAGTACCAAAAAGGCATTGATCTTCAGGAAATTAAGTAGGAATAAAACCCTCTCATTAGCAGTTCTTTTTGTCATTAGCATGACAGCTTATTCGCAGGAGGTTGGGATAGGGACAGCAACGCCAGGAGCAAAATTACACGTGGAGGTGAAGCCAGGATATACAAACCCATTGTTGAAGGTTAATGTTCAGGGTTCATCGGTTCCACATTTAGTGGTTTTGCCTAATGGCAATGTAGGGATAGGGGTGGCGAGTCCATCTGAAGCGTTGGATGTTTCGGGCAATGTTAGGTTCAGTGGGTCATTGATGCCTGGAGGAAATGCGGGGTCAGTGGGTCAGGTGTTAGTGTCTCAAGGAGCGGGAATGTCACCTGTTTGGCAGGATATAGATTCTGTGTATGGAGGGGACGATTGGGGCAGTCAGGTGGCACAGACCTCTGCACCAATAGTAGGGGATGGGACGAGTGGCAATCCGATAACGTTGCAGTTAGGTGTGTCTGCTGGAGAAGTGTTGATATACGATGGCACATCGTGGACTATTAGGCAGGCACCTTGGGATTCGGTGTGTAACACTGCTGTGGCGAATATGGTACAGAAGTGGACGGGAACGGAGCTATGCAATTCGCAGATATATGATGATGGGACGAATGTTGGGATAGGGACGACGAGTCCTACGCAGAAGTTGGATGTTGCGGGCAACATTCAGTTTACAGGTGCGTTGATGCCAGGTGGTAATGCGGGCAGTCCTGGTCAGGTGTTGGTGTCTCAGGGACCTGGTAGTGCACCCACGTGGGCATCTGTGAGTGGTGGTGGAACGGCTCTTTCCTGTTCCAATTGTCCAGTGATGCTGTCTCCATATATAGATACGAGTGGTAATCCTGGTTGTAATAATAGTATGAGCTGGTGGGAATGTGCACAAGCATGTGCTAAAACTACAGTAGGCGGATTTTCTGATTGGAGAATGCCCACCTTGTTTGAGCTAATAGAACTTTCAAGAACAACTATTGATACAACAGGATATGGATGTGGTTTTATATGGACTGCAACTCCACTAGGCTATCTGGGAACCCGTTATAGAGAATACGAACATCTAATGTACACAAATAGTGTGTATGGAAGTTATTATCCTTCCAGCGGGTATTATAGTCCATGGGAATATGCTGTTGCTTATGGTTACATGTATTATGTTTATAGAGCGGGCCAAATTTCATGGCCTACTCACTATTTTAGGATGAATAATCCTCTTAATCCAGGCGCTGGTGCCACTAATTCCTATCCATATTCACAAAATGCTTGTAGATGTGTAAGATAAAAATAACTGGAAGAGATGCCCATCTTCTTATTCGGGCTACTGTGCTAAAAATCTGTGACAAATGGTAGGAAGAAAGTTTACTGAACACATGTATATCTCCTTTTACGAAGCCGAAAGGGTAAAGGCCGTAGTAGGAAATTTAACGTTCAAAAATGCTTAAGGGAAAGGCTATTAATGATTGTCGGTGTTGGAAAGTTGGGCTAAAAAATGAGTGCTACATGAAAGACATTCTAAGTAATGTTTGTAGGTGGTTTATTGTCAAGATAATCGTATTGTGCGGGTTTACAGTTAGTGGTCAAAATGTGGGTATAGGTACTTTAATGCCCCATCCTTCAGCCAAAATGGAAGTGCAAGACACTATCAGGGGAATTTTAATCCCACGTTTAACTACAAAGCAGCGGGACAATATTGACAATCCAGCACATTCTCTGCTGATATTCAATATTGACAATTTTTGTATAGAAGCTTATGATTCCATCTCCAAACAATGGCTTGCTGTTTCCTGTCCTGCCATGTGCAATCCATGTGACTCATGCCCTGTACCTACAATAGATACTGTGTATGGTCCTACAGCAATATGTCCCGGAGATACAGTAGATTATATAATTAGGGGAAGCGGTTATACTACCGTTGTGTGGAATCCGCCATTGGGATGGCTGTATCTGGGTGGTTTAGATACAGCACGTTTTGTATGTGGACGGCAAGGGGCTATGCACGTATCTCTATGTAATGATTGCGGATGTGTATCTTATAGGTTTGGTATTACAATTGGGGGGAGTCAAATTCCTATAACCCTTTCAGGACCGGATTCCTCATGCGTGATGGACACATTAATAATATATGCTTCTGGAGGCACTTGGTACAATTGGAATGTACCCTCTAATTGGCAAATTGTTTACTCGGGAGATAGTCTTGTAGTAGTGCCCATAGATACTGGTATGTTTTTTATTAAGGGACAAGCGTGTAGTGTGTGTGGCTGCTCTCCCTTTGACTCCGTGTCAGTATATATAACAGATACACTAATTGATAATGTCTCTATTTGGGGACCTACATTTGCTTGTGCCGGTGATACAGTGAAATTCCATGCAAATAGCCAATATGGAAGTGTATGGTATTGGCAATATCCACCTTCGTGGCAGTTGTTATATCAGTCCGGAGATTCAATAATGTTAGTACCAGACACCACAGATGGTAACATTGTGGTTACCGTGTGTAATGAGGGGGGATGTAAGTGTGTGAGTGATACTTTGAGTGTCGCTGTTGATTCCTGTACCACCTTTTGTGTGTCGTTTGGAAGTAGTGGTTATGACATATTATATGATGTGATTGCAGATGGAAACAATATAGTTTTTGGAGGGGAAATAAGTGTATCATCACAAGATGCTGTTATCGCAAAGCTGGATATTAACGGCAATCTACTCTGGTCTTATGTATATGATGGACCTAGCGGAGGATGGGATGCTGTTACTTCTGTCAATAAACTGCCCAATGGAAACTATGTTTTTATTGGATGGGTCGATGCTGGATGGAGTGGCACGTGGGATAATCAAATTGCAGAAATTAATTCTATTACAGGCAGTATTATAACACATCGCATGGTATATGGCTATGAAGAATATAGTGTTACAGTTATTAATTCGGGAAATGATATTTTGTATACAGGCTCTAACAACGATTGTGGGTACTTTAATATTATCAATATGACCAGTGGTAATGTTACTACTAAATATTGTGGCCCTGCTTATGGATGGAGTGTTATAAAGCATTCCTCTGGAGCCTATTATGTAGTAGGAGATCAACTACACTTATGTAAATTTAGCGGGTCGGGAAATCCTCAATGGTGTTATTCTTATGGTGGAGGCTCCCTGAAATGGATAGCCGAGCTCCCTGGAGGAGATTTAATTGCTGCGGGATATTCAAACAACGATATCATGATATTACGTGTTGATACTAACGGCAACATTATATGGGCTAAAAGATGGGATGCCGGAGGCTCTACAGAAGTAACGTATTATTACTGTTGTTCTGAGATGGGAGTAGTAAAAAGCAATGGTAATGTACTGATCGTAGGTACCACAGATGCTGGGACCTTGGGAGGATATAATATTGTTGTATTTGAGTTGGATATGTCTGGTAATTTAGTATGGTCAAGGGTATATGGAGACTCTGGAAATGAGTATGGGGGTGCGATAGACGTATTGTCTAATGGTGAGATAATTGTAGGTGGCTTAACAACTTCTTTTGGGAATGGAGCTCAGGATATGCTTATAATGAAACTGTCGCCCAATGGCTTTATAAATTGCAATTCTGGCTGTAAATATGAAGAGATAGGAAGTATTTCTAACGTTAATTTGTCTGCAAGTTCTTTATCTCTTCCTACTCCCAGCTCGTCTCCTACAACAAATTTGAGTGGCGGTACAACAGGAGGAAATATAATTAAGACTTGTCCTTGATGGTGTTGTGGTTTATGTTATAAGTAAGCAGTTTCGTATAACTTTGCACTTAGCATGAAAACTCTTCAAAAGTTATTAATCGGTTGTTTGGGCTTGGGCATTGGGGTTATTGTGGGTTTTGTAGTACTAATTTTCTTTCTAGTGTATCTTGTAGTTTCTATTGGAGACCTGGCTCAGGAGCATGAATTGATGCCACTCACGGAGCCAAAAGTTTTGTATATAAACTTTAGAACGCCTATTAAGGAGATAGCGGAAGAGGATGTTGATTTTGCGGGGCAGAGGTTCGCCCTTGTGAAGAAGCCGGGTCTATATGAACTTACCGAAAAAATAATCAAGGCCGCAGACGATGATAATGTGAAGGCTATTTATCTTGATCTGCGCGACGCCACTGTCAAGATAGCCATTGCTGACGCTATCAGGCAGGCTCTGACAAAATTTAAAGAAAAATCTGGGAAACCAGTATATGCTTTTGCTGATATTTATACGACAAATGCATATTACGTAGCATCCGTGGCTGATTCAATATTTATTACACAGTCAGGACATATCATTTTGCCCGGATTCAAAATGGGGTCTGTATTCATTGGTAAGTTACTGGAGAAATTGGGTGTTTCAGTAGAAGTGTTTCGCATTGGGAGATACAAGACGGCTGGAGAAAGCCTTTACAGCGACAGTCTGAGTACAGAAAGCAGGGAAATGTTGTCTAGAATAATTAAGCAATGGGATTCAGTGTGGGTGCATAAAATTACGCCAGAGGGTCTGAGTCCTTCTTTTGTGGATGCACTGCTTGATTCTACGCCTGTTATATATCCAGAACAGGCAGAGAAAATGAAAATGGCAGTCATCGTTACAGATGAGGATTCTCTTAAGCGCCTTATTGCTAATAAGTTTGGCTTACACTATAAAAGAGGTTTCGTTCCTATTAATAAATATGTTTCGCCTTATAAAGAAAGGGAAGACTTACCCAAAATAGCTGTTGTGTATGCCACAGGGGCATTAGTTAGAGCAACAGATAATTCTGAGGAGTCAATAACGTGGAGCAAGTTTAAAAAACATTTTAGTAAGGCAGTTGAAAACGACGGTGTAAAAGCAATAGTGTTGAGGGTAAATAGTCCCGGGGGAGATGCTTTCGTAGCCGATGAAATATGGCAATTAGTTAAAAGAAGTCCCAAACCTGTTGTTGTTTCTATGGGTGCTCTTGCCGCCTCGGGAGGTTATTATATTTCTGTGCCTGCAGACATTATCTATGCAGAACCTTTTACTATTACTGGTTCCATTGGCGTGATAGCAATATATCCTAATGCTAAGAAGTTATTGAGAGATAAGCTGGGAATTAATTTTGACTATGTCAAGTCAAGGGAATGGGCTGATGTAGGCAATCCAGTGCGTAGGTTCACAGATCGCGAAAGGCAAATAATCTGGCATTCTGTTAATAAGGTATATAAGAACTTTATAAGTAGGGTTGCTCAAAGTAGAAATCTGCCTGTGGATAGTGTGGATAAGCTGGGCAGGGGGCGTGTTTACAGTGCTTTTGATGCTCAACGAGTTGGCTTAATTGATTCAATAGGATACTTGCATGATGCTATAAAAGCTGCTGCATCATTGGCTCAGGTTTCTGATTATGAGGTTATTCTAATACCTGAAAGGAAGTCTATACTACAGCAGTTGATACAAGAAGCGCTTAATGATGATATACCCGTTTCCACATTGTTCAATCTAACTGGTCTGAAATTGGAACCAAACGAACTGCAATCTTGGTTTAATAGCAACGGTTTACTTTACAGGCTGCCATACTACCTGTGGCAGAATGAAAAGTAAAGGGCAGTCCTGATGCCTTCAATGTGAATGGGGAGGTGTTAGGACTGTCTTATTTAACTTTGTAAATCCAAAGAGTAGGGAGATATGCCGACGATACAGCAACTGGTAAGGAAGGGACGGAAGCCGAAGAAGAAAAAGAGCAGGTCGCCTGCATTGGGTGGTAATCCGCAGAAAAGAGGAGTGTGCATTCACGTATATACTACCACGCCCAAAAAACCTAACTCTGCCCTGCGAAAAGTTGCTAAGGTCAGACTAACCAATGGAAAAGAAGTTATTGCTTATATCCCGGGTGAGGGACATAACTTGCAGGAGCACTCTATAGTTCTTGTGCGTGGAGGTCGTGTTAAAGATTTGCCGGGTGTTAAGTATCACATTATCCGAGGTGTTCTGGATGCCGCTGGTGTTGAGGGACGCAGGAAGTCCCGTTCTAAGTACGGAACTAAAAAACCAAAAGACCAAAAATAGGTAACCTATGCCACGTAAGAAGAAAGGAATAGAGAAGAGAGTTCCGCCGCCAGACCCAAAGTATGGAGACCCCAGAGTCTCTAAGTTTATCAATGTTATGATGAAGGACGGTAAGAAAAGCAAGGCTATGAAGATTTTCTATAAGGCTATGGAAATTATTGAGAAAGAAACAGGCGAAGATGGATATGAAGTATGGAAGAAAGCTATGGAAAATGTGAAACCTTTACTGGAAGTTCGTCCAAGGCGTGTGGGTGGTGCAACATATCAGGTTCCTTATGAGGTGCCACCACACAGGCAAGAGTCTCTGGCAATGCGTTGGCTTGTTCAAGCGGCACGAGAGAGAAAAGGTAAGTCAATGGAAGAAAAACTGGCTGCTGAATTAATAGATGCTTCCAAGAATCAGGGTGGTGCAATAAAGATTAAAGAAAACGTCCATAGAATGGCAGAAGGTAATAAAGCATTTGCTCACCTTAGATTTTAATTAACTTAAAATCAAGATAGCTATGGCAACAGCACAAAAGACTCAGGAATCAAGGGAAAAGAAGTTACATAAGATTAAGATTACAAGGAACATAGGTATTGCGGCACATATAGACGCAGGAAAAACCACTACTACAGAGCGAATACTGTATTACACTGGACTCATTCACCGTATGGGTGAAGTGCACGAGGGTGCCGCAACAATGGACTGGATGCCTCAAGAAAAAGAACGTGGTATTACTATTACGGCTGCTACAACCCGGGTGTTCTGGGATTACAAAGGACAGCGATACAGAATTAACATAATTGATACACCTGGGCACGTGGACTTCACTATTGAGGTGGAACGTTCAATGCGTGTTCTGGATGGAGCTGTTGTAGTTCTATGTGCCGTTGGTGGTGTGGAACCGCAAACGGAAACAGTATGGCGACAGGCAAATAGGTATAATGTTCCAAGGATTGTCTTTATTAACAAGATGGATAGGGTCGGTGCAGATTTCTTTAGGGTTGTCAATGAGATTAAAGAAAAATTAGGTGCCAATCCTGTTCCAATTCAGTTGCCTATTGGTTCTGAAGATTCGTTTGTTGGAGTTATTGACCTCATTAGGATGAGGGCACTTTATTGGGACACTGATGAACTTGGTAAGCAATATAGGGTTGCAGAGATTCCCGATGATATGAAGGACCTTGCAGAGGAATGGCGAACAAAACTTCTGGAGTCTATCGCTGAGCTGGATGATGCCCTTATGGAGAAATATTTTGAAGACCCTGATAGCATTACCGAAGAAGAGATAGAAAAGACATTACGTCAAGGAACTATTGATTTCAAGATTGTTCCCGTTCTTGCAGGTTCCGCGCTCAGGAATAGGGGCATTCAGCCATTACTTGACGCAGTGGTAGCGTTCTTGCCATCACCACTGGACCTGCCACCTATCAAAGGTGTTAATCCGAAAACCGGAGAAACGGAAGAAAGGCATCCTGACCCTGAGGGTCCATTTGCTGCTTTAGCATTTAAAATAATGACAGACCCTTACGTGGGTAGGTTGGTTTATTTCAGAGTATATTCTGGGCATCTTGATGCTGGTTCTGCTGTCCTTAATACAAGGACTAACAAGAAAGAAAGGGTTTCACGGCTCTATCAGATGCATGCTAACAAGCAGCAGATGATAGATTTTGTCGAGGCAGGGGATATTGCTGCCGGTGTTGGTTTCAAGGATGTCAGAACAGGTGATACATTATGTGACGAAAAGCATCCTATAATCCTTGAAAGCATCAACATTCCTGAGCCAGTTATCAGCATGGCATTGGAACCCTCTTCTCAAGCAGAATTTGATAAACTTTCTATGGCTCTGTCCAAGCTGGCTGAAGAGGACCCAACATTCCGGGTTCATGTGGACCAAGAAACAGGACAGACTATAGTTAGTGGTATGGGTGAGCTTCATCTGGAGATTATTCTGGATAGGCTCAGGAGAGAATTTAAGGTGAATGCTAAGGCAGGAAAACCACAGGTGGCTTATAGGGAGGCTATAACTAAGACGGTCACACATAGGGAGCTTCTCAAGAAACAAACTGGTGGTCGTGGTAAATATGCTGAGATAGTTGCTGAGTTCGGTCCGCCTGACGAAGGGCAAAAAGGACTTCAATTTATTGATGATATTTATGGCGGTGCTATACCTAAGGAATTTATCCCTGCAATACAGAAGGGCATTGAACAAGCCATGCAGAATGGCGTTTTGGCTGGCTATCCAATGATTGGATTGAAAGTAAGAGTTTTTGACGGGTCCTACCACGAAGTGGACTCTGACTCTCAGGCGTTTGAAATGTGTGCCAGAGCAGCTTTCAGAAACGCATGTAAGCAAGCAGACCCCATTCTTTTGGAGCCTATAATGAAGGTGGAAGTGGTTACGCCAGAGGAGTATGTTGGTGAAGTGATCGGTGACCTGAACAGGCGTCGTGGTCGCGTCCTTGGTATGGAAGCAAAAGGTAATGCTAAGTCAGTAAGGGCTTACGTTCCTCTGGCAGAGCTATTCGGCTATGTTACTCAATTGAGGAGTTTGACTTCTGGTCGTGCATTTGCCATAATGGAATTCTCTCATTATGAGCCTGTGCCACAAAACATTCAGGAAGAGATAGTTGCTCAAGCAAGAGGTAAAGTAAAAATGGAAGAATAATGCCGCCGAGAATAAATAGCATTCGGATAAAACTGCAGTCATACGACCATTCGTTGGTAGATAGAACCGCTGAACGTATAGTAAAGACGGTTAGGAACGTGGGAGCAACAGTTAAAGGTCCGATTCCTTTACCTACAAAGAGAAAAATTTTCACTGTACTGCGTTCTCCCCACGTCAACAAGGATTCCCGTGAACAGTTTATGTTGAGGATTCACCGTCGTATAATTGATATTTATCCTAAGAGTGCTCAGGAAACTGTGGAAGCGCTGAGAAAGTTGGAAATTCCAAGTAGCGTAGATATTGTTGTTAAGGTAAAATAAGTTGAGCTATGAAAGGTTTAATTGGACGTAAACTTGGAATGACAAGGATTTTCAAAGACGATGGCACAAGTGTAGGAGTTACAGTTATAGAAGTGGAACCTAATGTGGTGGTGCAAATCAGGACACCTGAAAAAGATGGATACAGCGCGGTTCAATTAGGAGCTGGTGAGAGGAAGGTTAAAAATACACCTAAACCGTTACTGAAACACTTTGAGAAAGCAGGCACCACACCTAAAAGGAAGCTCGTTGAATTCAGAGATTTCCCTATAGAAGTACAAGTGGGACAAACATTGACTATTCAAGATGTATTTTCCGAAGGGGAGATTATAGATGTTACAGGGAGGTCTAAAGGTAAAGGATTTCAGGGTGTAGTAAAAAGGCATGGTTTCAGTGGGGTTGGAGGACAGACGCACGGTCAAAAAGACCAGGAGCGTCATGGCGGTTCAATAGGTGCTGCCACATTCCCTGCTCGTGTGGTCAAAGGAAAGAGGATGGCAGGCAGAATGGGTAATGAAAGGGTTACAATTAAAAATCTTGAGATTGTAAAAATAATTCCTGAAAAGAATTGGGTCTTAGTAAAGGGCAGCGTTCCCGGACCTAAAGGAGAGTTTGTAATACTGAAGAAAAAATAATGTGAGAAATGAAGTTTCCTGTTTACTCTATAACAGGTGAGGAGACGGGGCGAGAGGTGGAAGTGCCTGATGAGGTCTTTGCTATAAAGCCCCATGAACACGTTATGTATCTTGATATCAAGCGCTATTTGGCATCTCTTCATAGAGGCACTCACAAGACCAAAACGAGAGGAGAGGTTCAGGGCTCTACGAGGAAAATCAGACCACAAAAGCATACTGGTCAGGCTCGCGCTGGTCAACGAACAAGTCCTATATTTAGAGGAGGTGGACGAGTGTTCGGTCCTCAACCTTGGGATTATAGTATTAAGCTTAACAAGAAGATGCAGTTGCTTGCCAGGAGAAGTGCATTGAGTGCTCAGGCAGCAAAAGGTGCCATAAAAGTAGTTGAAGATTTTTCCCTTGAGGTTCCGAAGACTAAAGAAATGGTCAAAATATTGCAAGCACTTCAGGCTTCTGATAGGTTTACACTTATAGTTTTGCCAGAACCAGATCGCAATATCTATCTCTCTGCACGGAACCTGCCATACGCCGAGGTGTTACCGTATTATTCTTTGAATACCTACATAATTGCAAGACCATATACTTTACTTTTCACAGAAAAAGCCATTTTGAAAACAGGGGAATGGCTACTTCCTAAAAAATCCTTAAGCCATGAAACCGCATGAAATAATAAAAAGACCTATTCTTACCGAGAAGTCTACCCAACTGCAGGAGAAGTACAATAGGTATGTTTTTGAAGTGGATATGAGGGCTAATAAATTGCAAATAAAAGATGCGGTAGAGAAACTCTTTGGCGTCAAAGTTGTTAAGGTTAATACTATGATTGTTCCTGGAAAAGTGAGAGTGAGATACACAAGAAGGGGCATAATAAAGGGTAAGAAACGACCTTACAAAAAAGCAATTGTTACTCTTGCTCCCGGAGAAACCATAGACTTCTTAAACCTTAATGTGTAAAGAATTATAGCCATGCCAGTGAAGAAATTTAAGCCAATTACACCGGGTAGAAGGTTTATGACGGTTAACACCTTTGAGGAGCTTACTACTGATGAGCCGGAGAAGAGTCTTTTAGCTAAATATAAGAATAAGGCGGGTCGCAATAATCAGGGTCGCCGTACAATGAGATATAGGGGTGGCGGCCATAAACGCCGTTATCGTATCATAGACTTTAAACGAGATAAAGACGGTATTCCAGCAGTAGTGAAGACTATTGAATATGACCCCAACAGATCAGCGTACATAAGCCTTGTTGTTTATGCAGATGGTGAAAAGAGATATATAATTGCGCCTGATGGAATAAAGGTAGGTGACACCATAATCTCGGGTCCTGATGCCCCTATTAAGGTGGGTAATGCACTTCCACTGGAAAAGATTCCAGTAGGTACAATTGTTCACAATATTGAGCTCTGGCCCGGACATGGCGGTCAGCTTGTCAGGGCTGCTGGAACGGGAGCCCAACTGGTCGGTAGGGAAGGGAAGTTCGCAATATTGAAAATGCCTTCTGGAGAAATCAGAAAGGTATTACAAACCTGTAAGGCTACTATTGGACGTGTGTCTAACGTTGATCACAACCTTGTGGTTATTGGTAAAGCGGGAAGGCATCGCTGGATGAATAGGCGTCCCAGGACCAGAGGTGTCGCAATGAATCCTGTTGACCATCCTATGGGTGGTGGTGAAGGTAAACACTCTGGTGGTCACCCACGTTCTCGTTCTGGCCTTTATGCTAAAGGTAAAAAGACAAGAAAGAAAAGGAATCCAACGTCCGTCTTTATTGTTCGTCGCCGTAAAGAAACAGAAAGAGCAAAATAAGGTGAGGTATGCCAAGGTCGCTTAAAAAAGGACCCTACGTTGACCCCAAGCTAATGAAGAAAATAAACAAGCTTAACGAACAGGGCAAGAAAGAAGTCATTAAGACATGGTCCCGTCGTTCAACCATAGTTCCTGAGATGGTTGGGCACACCATAGCAGTGCATAATGGAAAGGGTTTTGTTCCTGTGTATATCACAGAACAAATGGTTGGACATAAACTCGGGGAATTTGCACCTACAAGAACATTCAGGGGACATAGTTCAAAGAAAATCAAGTAAGGTATGGCTGAGGCAAGAGCATTGCTGAGGAATTTACGCATATCGCCACGAAAGGTAATACCGGTCGCAGATGTTATCCGTAATAAGGATGTGAACACCGCTATGGAGATATTGAAGGTTGTTCGCAAGAGAGCGTCTTATCCACTTCTTAAGTTGTTGCGTTCAGCAGTGGCTAACTGGCAACAGAAAAATCCAGAAGTTCCCGTTGAAGAGGCTAATCTTTATATAAAGACAATTATTGTTAATCAGGGACCGGCACTGAAGCGGTGGAGACCTGTAAGTAGGGGTAGAGCTCATCCCTACAAGAGGAGAACCAGCCATGTCTTAATTGTTGTTGATTCAAAAAATGAAAAAGTTTCAAATCAAAAACAGGACACAACTAAATAAGTGCGATGGGACAGAAGACAAATCCAATAGGTAACAGGCTCGGAATTATAAGGGGTTGGGATAGCATGTGGCTCGGGGATAAAAAGCAGTTTGCTGATAAAGTTTACGGTGACTGGCAAATTAGACAATACATTCAGAAACGATTTCCCCGAGCAGGAATATCCAGAATAATTATTGAAAGATTCCCTAAGAGAATAGTGGTTACTATTTTTACTTCTCGCCCGGGAGTTATTGTTGGTAAGGGCGGGAAGGAAATTAATATGCTCACCGAAGAGCTGAAAGCACTGACAGGGGAAGAAGTTGATGTCAAAGTTGGAGAAATAAGTCGGCCAGAACTGGAAGCACCGCTTGTGGCAGAGACGATTGCCCGTCAGATAGAAGCACGTGTTAATCATAGGCGTGCCGTAAAAGCAGCTATTAACACAACTATGCGGATGGGTGCTGAAGGAATAAAAGTTCATGTGTCTGGAAGATTAGGCGGTGCAGAAATAGCAAGAACAGAAAAATACATGGACGGAAGAGTTCCTCTTAGCACATTGAGAGCAGATATTGATTATGCTCTTAAAGAGGCATTTACCAAGTGGGGGGTTATTGGAGTTAAAGTATGGATATGTCGTGGTGAAGTATATGGAAAGAGAGACCTATCTATTCCTGCCCCTGCTGCTGTTCAGCATAAAGCATTAAAACGAAGAACTTACAATAGACCAGTTAAATAAACAGGTAAAATAGTGTGAGCCATGATGCAACCTCGTAGATATAAATGGAGGAAGCAGCAGAGAGGTAGAATGAGAGGCATATCTACACGTGGTCATACCTTAGCATTTGGGTCCTTTGGGTTGAAGGCTCTGGGACATGCATGGATTTCAGATAGGCAAATAGAAGCTGCTCGCGTGGCAATAAGCAGGTTCCTGCGTCGTGAAGGAAAGCTATGGATTCGTATCTTTCCTGACAAACCTATTACAAAGAAGCCATTGGAAGTTCGTATGGGTAAGGGTAAAGGCGACCTTGACCACTGGGCTGCTGTGGTTAAACCAGGTAGGATTCTGTTTGAGATAGATGGTGTTACAATGGCTGAAGCACAGGAAGCATTTAGATTAGCTGCACATAAATTACCTATCCCAACAAAATTTGTTGTTAGACCTGATTACGAGGAAGGAAAATAAGATTAGCTATGCTGAAAATGAGTGAAATTAGACAGTTGAGCGATGAAGAACTTAAAGAAAAGATAGAGGAAGAGCAACGTCGTTATGTCAGAATGAAATGGGCTCATAAGATTACACCTCTTGAAAATCCAATGAGGTTAAGGTTCCAGCGGAAGTTTATTGCAAGATTGTTAACTGAATGGAATAGAAGGCAGCGTGAGAAGAGACAAGCTCAAAATAAAAAATAATTGAGGTATGGCGGAAAAAAATGAGATACAGGAGACACAAGAAGGACAAGAGCGTCAGGAAGGCAAAAAACGAGGGCGTCGTAAGACATTTGTTGGTGTGGTGGTATCAAACAAAATGGATAAGACAGTTGTCGTCAAAGTAGAACGGCGTTTTCTTCATCCCAGATATGGTAAACCTGTTGTTAGACATAAGAAGTTTATGGCTCACGACGAAAATAATATATGCGAGGAAGGAGACGTGGTAAAGATAATGGAAACAAGACCTCTTAGCAAGAGAAAAAGATGGAGGGTGGTTGAAATAATTGCTAAGGTTCAGAAGCTTGATGTAGAAGGAGAGTCATCTCAGGAACCAGAAGACCTGGAGAATCTTTAATTTTTAATAGTAAAAATAAGTGAGGTATGATTCAGAGAATGACTCGTTTGAAGGTTGCTGATAATACGGGAGCCAGGGAAGTAATGTGTATAGGTATTTTGGGAGAATCTGCTAAAAAATTTGCTACTGTTGGGGATAAAATAGTGGTCTCGGTAAAGAAGACTATTCCTGGCTCTTCAATGGAAAAGGGTAAGGTAGTTCGTGCTGTTATAGTTAGGACAAGGAAAGAGGTTCGCCGAAAGGATGGATCTTATGTCCGATTTGATGATAATGCAGTAGTTCTTCTTAATCAGGCAGATGAACCCATAGGGACGCGAGTGTTTGGTCCCGTAGCTCGTGAATTGAGAGATAAAGGGTTTACGAGAGTTGTTTCATTAGCACCAGAAGTTGTTTAATTTTGCATAGCCATGGCGAAGAAAAAAGAGACAAAGCGGAAAAGGGTTAAGCTTAAAATTAAGAAGGGCGACGTAGTAATGGTAATGCGAGGGAAATTTAAAGGAGTTAAGGGTCGTGTTATTAAAGTATTTCCTGAAGAACAAAGAGTTCTGGTGGAAGGCGTTGTCAATGTCAAGCATGTTAAGCCTTCTGAGCAATTTCCACAGGGTGGAATTATAGAGGTGGAACGTCCCATTCATATTTCAAATGTTATGATTATTGACCCAGAAACGGGCGAGCCCACAAGAGTGGGACGAAAGAGAAATGAAGAAGGAAAACTTGTCCGATACGCTAAAAAAAGTGGTAAAATACTTGACTGATGGCAGAAAAACAACCTGGAATGGAAAAACCAGAAGGATATATACCAAGACTGAAGGAGAAGTATCATAAAGAAGTTGTGCCGAGATTGATGGAGCGATTCGGATATAAAAACGTTATGGAAGTTCCACGATTAGTTAAGATTAGTTTGAACAGGGGTATTGGTTATGCTCTTAATGATAAGCGGTTGGCAGAGGCTGCTCTTGAGGAGCTCACACTAATTGCAGGACAAAAGGCAGTTTTCACTAAGGCTCGTAAGTCGGAAGCAGGATTTAAGATTCGTAAGGGTATGAATGTAGGTGTTCGTGTTACCTTGAGGGGCGATAGGATGTGGGAATTTCTTGACAGGCTCATTACTATTGCTCTGCCTCGTGTTAGGGATTTCAGGGGTGTTAAAGATACTGGATTTGACGGAAAAGGAAACTTTTCCTTTGGTATAGCAGAGCAGATCGTATTTCCAGAAATCAATATTGATAAGGTACCTAAGGTTACAGGGCTTGATATAACTATTGTAACTACTGCTGATACTGACGAAGAGGCTAAAGCATTGCTTGAAGAATTAGGCTTTCCTTTTGCTAAGAAGGAACAGAAACCTGTTAAACAGGAACAACAGTAAATAGAAAGATATGCCTAACAAAGCGACCATTGCAAGGAATGAGAAAAGAAAACGGCTTGTAGAGAAATACCGGGAGAAAAGAGCTAAGTTAAAAGCGGAGGGCAACTGGGAAGCATTGGATAGGCTTCCCAGAAATTCATCGCCTGTACGTGTGCGGAACAGATGCCGCATCTGTGGTAGAGGGCGAGGTTATATTCGCCTTTACGGGCTTTGCAGGATTCACTTTAGAGAACTTGCAGCATCTGGACAAATACCCGGAATAAGGAAAGCAAGTTGGTAAAAAATGGAGTTATGGCGGTAACGGATCCAGTTGGTGATTTTATTGCACGGATTAAGAATGCTCAGATGGCACGACATAAGACTGTTGAAATTCCCGCTTCCAAGCTTTTGAAGGCTATAACGGAATTATTGCTTGATCAGGGTTTCATTAGGGGATACAGGATTGTGCCTACACCACAAGGACAGGATAAGATAATTATTGCCTTGAAATACGATCCTGTTACAGGAGAGCCTGTTATAAAGGAATTTAAGCGTGTGAGTAAGCCTGGTAGGAGGATATATGTAAAGGCTGCTGATATTCCGAGGGTTCGTTCTGGGCTTGGAGTAGCCATTATTTCCACTTCTCAGGGAGTAATGACAGATAAAGAAGCAAGACGGCGTAATGTAGGAGGAGAACTGATAGCAACAATATTCTAAAAAATTGAGCCATGTCACACATAGGTAGATTACCAATACAGATCCCTGACGGAGTTGAAGTGAAGGTTTTAGAGGATAATACAGTTGTTGCAAAAGGACCAAAGGGTGAGCTTAGTGTAAAAGTTCATCCAGATATAACTGTTGAAATAGAAGATAAAATAATAAGGGTAAAGCGTCCCACAGATCAAAAGAGACATAAGTCAATGCATGGATTATATAGGACGCTTATAGCGAATATTATTGAGGGGGTAAGCAAAGGATATAAGAAATCTTTAGAGGTCATTGGTGTTGGATATAGAGCAGAGATGAAGGGAGATGTTTTGGAGCTTGCTCTGGGTTATTCTCATGGTATAGTATTTATACCACCGCCGGAAATAAAGATTAGTGTTGAAAGAGGTAAAGATAAGACTCTAATTCACGTGGAGGGTATTGATAAAGCACTTGTCGGAGAAGTGGCTGCTAAAATAAGATCATTAAGGAAACCTAATGTATATACGGGCAAGGGAATTCGTTATGTTGGCGAGTACGTTAGACGTAAACCTGGTAAAGCAGCAGCTAAAAAATAATTGAGCCATGGGAGCATTGAAAGAAAAAACATTTAAGATTTTCAGAAGGCAGAGAATAAAAAAGAGGATAAGAAAGAAGGTGTTTGGAACACCAGAAAGACCAAGAATGACTGTATTTAGAAGTAACAGACACATATATGTTCAAATCATTGATGATACGAAGGGGCACACTCTGGTGGCTGCCTCTTCTCTGGAAAAGGAACTGAGAGATCAAAAGCTGCCTATGACAGAGATGGCTAAGAAGGTGGGTGCTTTAGTAGCAAAAAGAGCATTAGAAAAAGGTATTACTAAAGTGGTTTTTGATAGGAACGGATACAAATATCATGGTAGGATAAAGGCATTGGCGGATGCCGCCAGGGAACAGGGCTTGAACTTTTAAAATAGTAACTCATGGCAGAAAGAGTGCAGTTCAGGAAAAAGCAGAGAAGACCAATACCAAAGGTTTCTAATCTGACTCTTAAGGAGCGAGTTGTTAATGTGAGGCGTGTTGTCAAGGTTACGAAAGGTGGGCGGACTTTCAGATTTTCTGCCCTCGTGGTTGTGGGAGACCAAGATGGTATTGTTGGCTATGGCCTCGGAAAGGCTCGTGAGGTATCTGCAGCAGTTGAAAAAGCAACGGATCAAGCAAAAAAGAATTTGTATAGGGTTCCTATTTTACATGGAACAGTGCCTCATGATGTGGAAGCCAAAGAAATGGGTACACGCGTTATTATTAAGCGTGCTGCTCCCGGTACGGGTGTTATTGCAGGTGGTGCTATGCGTGCCGTCCTTGAAAGTGCAGGATATACAGATGTTATTGCTAAAGTGATTGGTTCTACAACTCCGCACAATGTTGTAAGAGCTACAATGAAAGCATTGCTTTCTCTTAGAGACCCTATTACAATAGCCAGACAAAGGGGAATAACCTTAAATAAACTTTTCAATGGCTGAGGAAAAATATGTTAAGGTAACTCTTGTCAGGAGCCTAATAGGTGAACCGAAGCGTAATCGCAGAACTGCAGAGGCTCTTGGAATTAGACGAATAAACAGAAGTAGGGTTCACAGACTTACCCCGCAAATAGCGGGAATGATCCGAAGGATTGCTCATCTTGTTAAGGTTGAAGAAGTTGAAAAGCCAGAAAAATAATTGAGTTATGAGTTTGTTAAGTAATTTGAGACCGTCACGGGGGTCTGTAAAAAGAAGAAAGCGCGTAGGGCGTGGTAATGCTTCAGGGAAGGGTACAACAGCTGGTCGCGGAACCAAAGGTGCTCAGTCAAGGTCTGGATATAGCCTCAGACCGGGCTTTGCAGGTGGTAATCTTCCATTGCATCTTAAATATCCCAAGCGAGGCTTTAATCCGCCCAAACGTAAAGAGTATGTTACCCTAAATCTTGCTCAGTTAGTATATTTCGTTGAAAAATATGGGTTGCAGGAGGTGAGCCCTGAGATTCTTGCAGAAAAGGGAATTTTGAAAAAGAAGAAACCTTTTAAGGTGCTGGGGGTGGGCGAATGGACAGTTAAGGTGCCCATTAAAGCACATGCGTTTAGTAAATCTGCTATTGAAAAAATAAAGGCTGCAGGTATAGAACCACAGATTATTAAGGCATAGAGCGATGAAGCTGATTCAGGTAATCAGGGATATTTGGAAAGTAGAGGAGTTAAAGAAGCGAATTCTTTATACTCTCGGTTTGATATTGGTTTACAGGATAGGTTCGTATATAGCGTTGCCAGGTATAGATGTTCAGCAGTTGCGAGCTGTTCTTCAAGGACAGGGCGGTCTGCCTGGGTTAATTGATATGTTTGCTGGTGGTGCTTTTGCTCGTGCCTCTATATTCGCTCTTGGAATTATGCCCTATATTACCGCTTCAATTATAGTTCAATTGCTTGGAGTATCTTTTCCATACTTTCAACGTCTGCAACAGGAAGGACAAAGTGGACGGCGAAAACTAAATCAAATAACAAGGTATTTAACGGTTATAGTCACTTTAGTTCAGGCAAGTGGCTATGTTACATATTTGAATTTTATGGCAGGTGAAGCAATAGTAGTTAGCAAAGGGTTGTTCTGGCTTACAACTACAGTATTGCTTACTGCGGGAACGATTTTTGTAATGTGGTTGGGCGAAAAGATAACAGATAGAGGTATTGGAAATGGGGTTTCATTATTAATCACAGTAGGTATTCTTGCTGACTTACCCTTTGCGTTTGCTGCTGAGTTGACTACTCGGCTGTCTCAAACAGGCGGTCTGGTATTTTTCATTATTGAATTGGCAGCTTTATTGATTGTTACTATGGCAGTTGTGGCATTGACCCTTGCTGTGAGAAGAATTCCTATTCAATATGCACGAAGGATGGTAGGGGGGCGTATTGTTCAGGTACAGGGTGCCCGACAATATATTCCTTTTAAAGTTAATGCTGCTGGTGTCATGCCAATCATATTTGCACAGGCATTGATGTTTATCCCTTCAATGATAGGTCAGTTCTTTCCTGAGTCAGATTGGGCAATTGCTCTCTCTCAGTCATTGGGAGACTACACTTCATTCTGGTATAACTTTATTCTGTTCATATTGATAGTCCTGTTCACATATTTCTATACTGCGGTAATTTATAATCCTATTCAAATGGCAGATGATATGAAAAGGAACGGGGCATTTATTCCCGGTGTCAAGCCCGGTCGCAAAACCGCAGAATACATTGACAATATTATCTCACGAGTAACATTACCGGGTGCTATCTTTCTTGGAATTGTTGCTATCTTACCTGCTTTTGCTGCATCTTTGGGAGTTAATGACCAATTTGCACAGTTCTTTGGGGGAACAACTTTGCTCATTATTGTTGCAGTCATGCTTGATACCCTACAACAAATTGAAAGTTATCTATTGATGAGGCATTATGAAGGATTTATGAGGACGGGTAGGCTTGCTGCAAGAAGACCAATAGGAGTAACAATATAGTACTTGTCCGAAAGATGATAATAAAAAGCCAGGAAGAGGAGCAAGGGATTAAAGAAGCAGCTAAACTGGTTTCTAAAACTCTTGCATATCTGGCTCAATTGATTCAACCTGGTGTTACAGGCGATAAATTAGATAAGGCTGCTTTTGAATTTATTACGGACCATGGAGCTATTCCTGCTTTTAAGGGATATAGAGGGTATCCTGCTTCTATATGCTTGTCATTGGACCACGAGGTAGTCCATGGAATTCCCACAAGAGACAAGGTTATAAAAGAAAATATGCTGGTTTCTGTTGATGTTGGGGTAGTATTAAATGGATTTGTTGGAGATTGTGCATACACATTTGTTGTGGGCGATGATATAGACCCTATTAAATTGGCGGTTGCTGAAACCACTTATGAGGCATTGAAACGCGGAATTTCCCAGGCAATAGCAGGTAATAGGATCGGGGACATAGGTTTTGCTATTGAAGATTATGTAGAAGGTGAAAGGGGTTTTTATGTGGTTAGGGACCTTGTAGGGCATGGGGTAGGAAAAGCATTGCATGAGGACCCGCAGGTGCCAAATTATGGTAAACGTGGGCAGGGTAAACGTTTAAAAGAAGGATTGGTTATAGCAATAGAGCCAATGGTTAATGCCGGCACGCGTTCAGTAAATGTATTACCAGACCGATGGACTATTATTACTGCAGATAAAAGCCCGTCTGCACACTATGAACACATGGTAATAGTTAGAAAAGGAAAGCCAGAGGTAATAACAACTTTTGATGAAATAGAAAAAAACTTTCCTGCTCCTTTCAGAAAAGTTTCTCAAAATTAACCTTTGGTATGGAAGAAATGAAAATAAAAAGAGCTTTAGTTTCCGTATATCACAAAGATGATGACCTTATTACATTAGCAAAAGAGCTTTATAATCAAGGTATTGAGATTTATGCCAGTGGAGGCACGTTCAGGTTTATTCAAGATAGAGGTATTCCAGCCAGGGCAATAGAAACCTTGACGGATTTTAATCAGATGCTGGGAGGTCGGGTGAAGACCCTTCATCCTGTCGTGTTCGGAGGTATTTTGGCTCGCAGGGATGTTGATGCAGAAGAAATAAAAAAATATGGATTAGTTCCCTTTGACCTTATTGTTGTTGACTTATATCCTTTTTCTTCTGATAAGGAATTGGACGAAGCAATTGAATTAATTGATATAGGTGGGTCTGCATTAATTCGGGCTTCTGCAAAAAATTTTAAACACGTTCTTGTTATACCACATAGGAAATACTGGAAGTGGTTGATTGATAAAGTCTTGATTGAGCAGAGAGGGGTTGTGTCTCTTGAGCAGCGTCGTCAAATGGCTGCAAAAACTTTTTACCTATCTTCATTCTATGATATGCGTATAGCGGGATATTTATGGAATAGTAGTGAGTTACCTGAACCAATTACTGTGGGGGCTGAGAATGTAAGGCAATTGAGGTATGGTGAAAACCCACATCAAAGGGGATGGCTGGCTACCAACAGTTCCCTACCTGTAAGGCAGCTTCAAGGTAAAGAATTGTCGTACAATAATCTGCTTGACATAAGGGCTGCTTTGTCATTAATAAAGGATTTTCCGGAGCTTGTTACTTGTGCTGTTTTCAAACATACTAATCCGTGTGGTGTTGCTGTTGGTTCTTCGGCGGTAGAGGCACTTGAGCGGGCATGGGCGTCGGACCCAGAATCTGCTTTTGGGGGAATAATTATCATTAATTCGCCTGCTGATGACCAAGTAATTGAATTTTTGTCTGATAAATTCTTTGAGATATTGCTGGTTCCAGAGATAGACGGTGATTTATTATCCCGATTCAAAAAACAGAGAATTATTATTGAATATGATATTGAGCGATTTACAGAGGAATTTAACATTTTGTCTTGGGGTGACGGTTTATTAATTCAGGAGGGGGACAATATTACTTTGTCTAAAGACATAGAATGGGTAAATGGAATTCCCGACGAGGAAAAAATAGCAGATGCGCTTTTTGCATGGAGAGTAGTTAAACATTTGAAGTCCAATGCTATTGCAATAGTTAAAGGGAGGCAATTGATAGGTGCTGGGATGGGGCAACCTTCCCGGGTTAGGGCTGTTCAACATGCTATTGCTAATGCTCAAAAATTTGGTTTTGACTTGAGAGATTCTGTGCTTGCTTCTGACGCATTTTTCCCGTTTCCTGATAGTGTAGAAGAGGCTTATAAGCACGGAATTAGCGTTATTATCCAACCTGGAGGTTCCAGGAATGATAAAGCAGTTTTTGAAAGAGCCAAGGAACTAAACATTAAAATGGGCATTACGGGAACCAGACATTTTAAACATTTGTAAAGTGTAATAAGCACTGGAACAATGGGAATAATAAAAAGAAGAATAGCAGTTGACCTTGGAACTGCTAACACGGTGATAATGGAAGATGACCGTGTCGTTGTTGAACAACCTTCTATCGTTGCTATTGATAGACGCACAGAGGAAGTCATAGCAGTTGGTGATAAGGCTCTTTTGATGCATGAAAAAACTCATGAAAATATTAAAACAGTAAGACCACTACGGGACGGGGTAATTGCTGACTTTACTGCTGCTCAAGAGATGATTCGTAGATTTATAAAAATGATTCCCCCTAATAATATGATTCAGAAAGTGTTAGGTAGTTCATGGCAAATGGTTATATCAATACCATCTAATATCACAGAAGTAGAGAAGAGGGCTGTGAGGGAATCTGCTGAACAAGCAGGAGCCCGTGAAGTATATCTCATTTATCAGCCAATGGCTGCCGCTATCGGAATGGGGATTGATGTTACTCAGCCGGAAGGACATATGATAATAGACATCGGTGGTGGAACTACTGATATTGCAATCATTTCCAATCAGGGAATTGTTGTTGACCAATCCATAAGAGTAGCGGGAGATGAGTTTACACAAGCAATTATTGACTATATGAAAAATAAACATAACCTCATTATCGGAGAACGTATAGCAGAGGACATCAAGAAAAAAGTTGGTGCTGCCATTGAACAACTTGAGAATCCGCCAGAACCAATGGAGGTAGTAGGAAGGGATTCAATAAAGGGAATTCCCAAGAAGGTTACTTTACATCACTATGAAGTAGCTGAGGCATTAAAGAATTCCTTAAGAATCCTTGAAGAGGCTATAATTAAGGCATTGTCTCAAGCTCCTCCTGCTATATCTGCTGACCTTCATAAACATGGTATTCATATCACGGGAGGAGGTTCCTTGCTGAGGGGAATAGATAAAAAAATTCATCGCCTTACAGGACTGGAGGTTCACAGAGCAGAAAATCCACTATACGCAGTCGTTTATGGTGCAAATGAAGTGCTGAAAGACCTTAACAGATATGAGTTTATGTTCGTATGAAGAGACTTTTTGCCTTCATAAAGAAGCATTTGTATGTCATAACTTTTTTACTCGTTGAGTTTTTGGCTTTTGCTATTTCCACTTCTTTTAATGCTGTTCACAAAAGTGCTTGGTTTAATACTCGGCTTGAAATAGTAGCATTTTTTAATCAATGGTCTTCATCTGTAAGGGAATATTTAAATCTGACATATACTCTTGACCAGATGCAGTATATGACTTCCTCGGTGCTTAATAATGTGACCTCATACATGAAAGAAAAACGTATTGAAGGGGTTTTTATACCTGCTCATGTTGTTTCTATGGAATTAATGGGGAAAAGAAAGTATATCATCGTGAACAGGGGGCATCGTGATGGAGTGCGTAAATATTCAGGTGTTGTGGCTCCAGTGGGAATCGTTGGAATTATTATTGCCGTGGGAGAGTCTTATTCCCTTGCCAAACCTGTAATAAGTCGCGATTTAAGAATTTCTGTTCTTATAGATAAGCAATATTGGGCAACGATGGTATGGGAATCGGCTTCGCCTAAGGTGGCATATCTTATTGACATACCCATGTATATTCCGATTGAAAAGGGAGACAGTGTTTTTACTTCTGGGGCAGGGGGAATTTTTCCTCCTATGTGGGCAGTGGGTGAGGTGATAGCTCTTGAGCAAGCCGAAGTAGGCTTCTTGAAAGCGAAAGTTCGCCTTTTCACACCATGGGAACGCTTGACCAGAGTATTTATTTTTAATTCACAAGACAGGGCAGAATGGGATTCCCTAAGACAAAAGTTGTTGATGTAACTACGCTCTTCAAAATTGCCATAGTTATTCTTTTCCTAACGTTTATTGAACTTGTTATTATTGCTCCCTTGCCTTTACCTTTTATGAGACCGACTCTTATGATTGTAAGTTTATTCTTAATTCCTGCCATAAGTAATAAGACGTTAGCATTAGTAATAGTCTTTCTTGTCTCGCTTATTGTTGATTTGTTTACTTCCTTCAGCTTCACTGTTTCCACTGTTATGCCAGTGGTTGCTTTCCTGTTTCTTCCTGTTGTGGAGCGTGCTGAAGTGTTCAGTGAATTACCCTTTCCTTTGCTTGCCTTTTATGAGCGTCGTCGTCGGTTAATGGCTTGGCTCTGGTTAATAATTTTATCTCTCTTGTACGTTTTATTTTATGCGTTGATTTCAACACTTTCCATAAATATTTTATGGGCAATGCCATTAACATTGCTATTATTTTTCTTGATCACTGTAGGCATTAATGCAACTATAATAGCCATATTAAAGCCAGTGTTTGTATGAATAAACTGGAAGGTTATTCTAAGTTCTTTGTGGGATTTTCCATTATAGTTTTGCTTGTTCTCTGGGTTAGATTAGCATATATCCAACTCTATGCTTCTGCCCTAAAAGAAAGGGCTGAACAATACATCGTTGAAAAGAAAGTCGTTAAACCTCCAAGAGGCTTGATATACGATAGATATGGTAATATTCTCGTTGCAAATGAACCTGCTTACGACATCATGGTTGTTCCGGCAAGATTGAAAATTGAGGATACTGGCTTTGTGGCTTCTTTACTTGGGTTAACTATTGAAGAATTCAAACAACGTCTTGAAAGAGCCCGTCAGTATTCAAGGGTCATTGCATCGCCTATAGTGTCAGCCGTTCATCCAGACCATTTCCAGCGTGTACAGACATATTTGTCTTTAATCCCTGGATTTTCTTTTAGAAAGGGATTTATTAGGAAGTATTATAATAAACATCTTGCTCATGTAGTGGGATACATGACCGAGGTTTCGCGAGAAGATATTGAACAGGACTCATTTTATATGCCGGCCGATTTTATCGGAAGAACTGGTCTTGAACATTTTTATGAAAAGGAATTGCGGGGACAGAAAGGCATGCGATATGTCCTTGTGGATGCTTTTGGTAGGGAAAGGGGTTCTTATGCCGATGGTAAGTATGATGTTCAACCTGTTCCAGGAAAATCGTTGCATATATCCCTTGACCCAGACCTTCAATCGTTTGCTTCCATGTTGATGGCGGGCAAACGTGGTGCTATCGTAGCTATAGAACCTGCTACGGGTGAAATACTTGCCTTTGTCTCCTCACCTGAATTTTATCTTGATTCATTTTGGCATAGAAATCGTTCCTCTTATTATCTTAATCTGTTGAAACGTCCAGATAAGCCTTTATTTAACAGAGGTGTCTCTGCTGCTTATCCGCCAGGCTCTACTATTAAGCCCCTTCAAACATTGTTTGGATTTAAGATGAAAACCATTTCTTACTATTCATCATGGTATTGTCCTGGTGCATGGATTCGTGGTTCCCTTACTGTTAAGTGTCATGGCAGCCATTTCCTTCCATCGCCTCAAGAAGCCATTCAATACTCATGTAATAGTTTTTACTGTGAGCTGTTTTATAAAGCACTGTCAAGATATCCAAAGGGACATCGGCTCGCTCTTATGCAATGGAACAACTTTTTAAAAGAATTTGGTTTTGGTCGCTTGACAGGGATTGATATTAGGGGTGAAAAACCAGGATTGGTGCCAGATACATCAACATATGACAAAATGTATGGCAAATGGTGGAAACCAACAACCATAATTTCCCTTGCCATAGGACAGGGGGAATGGCTAGCCACACCAGTTCAATTAGCAGTTTATGTATCTGCCATTGCTAATGGTGGGTGGTTCGTTCAGCCACATTTTGTCAGGCAAATAGATAATGAGAAACCACAATGGGAAAAATACAAAATAGATATTCCTAAAGCCGACCTTGAACATGTTATAACTGGAATGAAAAAAGTTATTGAAAGTGGGACAGCTCGGATAGCTAAAATACCAGATGTTGAATGGGCAGGAAAAACAGGTACTGCCCAGAATCCCCATGGCGAAGACCATTCATTATTCATGGGTTTTGCCCCCCTTGACTCGCCACGCATAGCTGTTGCAGTAATGGTTGAAAATGGAGGATTTGGTTCTCAATGGGCTGCCCCAATAGCCTCCTTTGTCGTTGAGTATTACTTAAAAAGAACTATTGACTCGTCACGCTTGTGGTTATTAAACAGAGTCAAACAACCGATAAATTATGAACAGTAATGGTAGTGAACAGGCAACGGATGGATTGGATAGTATTTGCTATTTATCTGATACTTGCGATATGGAGCATTCTGACATTGTATTTTATAGAAGTTTCCAGTGGTGAGTTTACTGGAGTGTGGCAACGTCAGGCAATATGGCTTGCCATATCTCTTGTCATTGGATTCATAGTCCTTATGATTGATAGTCAGCTGATATTGTCGTTTGCTCCCTTATTCTATGCTGTTGCTCTCCTGCTAATGATTGCAGCAATTATTCAGGGACAGGTGGTTCGTAATATTCATGCGTGGGTTGTTATTGGGGGATTCCGTTTTCAACCTGTTGAGTTGGCAAAGGTGGCAACTGCTTTGATGGTGGCTCGATGGACCGCTCGCAGAAAACCTTCAGCTATTACTGCAATTAAGGGTTCCATATGGGCTGTTATACCTGCTGTTCTTGCTCTTGCACAGAAAGATTGGGGCTCTGCTATGACATTTGCCGCCATTCCACTCGCACTTACTTATGTTGGATTTCCTGTTTTTTTAATTATTGCAGGAATAGGTTTGTATATTGTGTTGCTTGTAGTTATTGCCGGCTATATTAAATTGTTGCTTATTCTTTATGGCATAGCATTGGTTGTGCTCCTTATAGTGTTTCGCAAACAACGTGAATATATCAAATACATAATTGGTGTTGTTTTAGTGGTGACGGGAATGACGCTTTCAATGGAATGGGCATTTACCAGAGTGCTTAAGCCTTATCAACAGCAACGTTTGAAAGTATTAGTGGGTCAGGAAAGGGACCCGCGTGGCGCCGCATATAATGTTATTCAAGCAGAGAACGCAATAGCCTATGGGGGCTTTACTGGAACTGGGTTGGGAAAGGGATTTTTTACGTCTTTCAAATTTGTTCCTGAACAAAAGACAGACTTTATTTTTTGTGCAGTTGCCGAAGAAACAGGATTTATTGGGAGCACGGTGTTATTGTTCCTATATGGTTTACTAATTACCAGGATGCTTCTCTATGTTTCAAGACATCGTTCTCCTGTAATAAAGATATATGCCCATTCAGTAGCAGGCTTCTTTATTATTCATTTGTTGATTAATCTTGGAATGGTACTTGGCTTATTGCCTGTAATAGGCATTCCCTTGCCTTTATTCAGCTACGGTGGTTCTCAGATGCTATCTTTCTCCCTGATGGTGTTTATATATCTCAATTTCTCCAGAGAACGATATACACTCCTTCATTAGAACAGGAAGCCAATAGCCAGTCTAACGGAGTTTATTCTAACGTTTGCGTTGTCTTTATTGTCCAGAAGTCTTCTGTGCTTTGTAATATCAGTAAATCCTCCCACATACGAGATTCTCACTAAAAGGGAGGTGTTACCTGCAAGATTGTATTCCAAGCCAAGTCCGACAAGCAACGAAGCATTGAAAAAGTTCATGTCATAGATGCGTTTGTAGTCTTCAAATCCCATTATCTGGTCTGTGCGTGCTTTTGCCCTCCACA
Organism: Bacteroidota bacterium; assembly: GCA_015490475.1. Classification (GTDB taxonomy): domain Bacteria; phylum Bacteroidota; class Bacteroidia; order JAADEI01; family JAADEI01; genus JAADEI01. Next base: position 16,946 of record WFXT01000095.1, on the reverse strand, counting down.
AAATCCCGGGAACAAAACCAAATTGACCAAAGTAGGTGAAATAACCAATCTCATTGGTTTTAAACTTAAGTGAAATAGGTATTTCTACATATTGCAGTGAGTATCTGAGGCCCGTTCCAGGAAGGGCAATAGCAGTGTCTTCTTTTAAGCGAATGTAGAATCCGTCATTATTATATGTAATAAAACCTCCCATGTGAGAGATCCTCAATCCACCGGCAAATCCATAATTGTTAGCAAAAAAGTATTCTGCCCACAAACCGTAAGAAAATCCTGGTGCCATGCCCTTGGTCTCCACATTGTCATCATCGGAAGTAAGCCATGATAACATAACATCTCCATTGATGCCGAATCTGAAATTTTGTGCATTTCCTGTTACGCTAATCACAGAGAGAAATCCCAGAACTCCCGCTAATATTATCTTCTTCATAACTCACCTGTTTTGTTACAGGCAAAGATAAGTAAGAAAACGCAAAGTCCCTAACGCTTTAAGTCATTCCATGCGGGTAGCTTTTCAATCTGTTCCCATCTTTCTGAGTCATAGTTAAATCTTGCCAGCCAGTGTTCTTTCCCATTAGTCAGCCACAAGTAGTTAGGTCTTAAATTCTCTATGTACTCAAAGATTTGAATCCAATTGGCAGGATTTATTTTTCTATCAGGGGCTTTGCATTCAACAATCAACTTGGGTTTTAAATCTATTCCGAATACTACTACGTCGGCTCGCAATCCTCTGTTTATCTTCCATTCGGATGCTATGTATATTGCAGGAACTTGTAATTCATTAATTAAAAATGCAATGACATGTTGACGAACATATTCTTCCGGAAAAGCAGTAAGCCAAATTTTCCTTACAGGGTCCCAAATGTATTTCTTACCGTCTTCTTCCTTTACTCTCAGTGAGAATTTGCCAAAGGACTTCATTCAGTAAGGGCTATGTTCTGTTCTTTGAGTTCTTGCTCAAATTGTTTCCTCAAGGAATCTGAAGCCCATGCTACAAATGGTGGTGCCTTTAACTCATCACTACCGAATGTAATTTCTTTTCCTGACGGAAACTTGACAACGGAACCGCCCATTCTTTTCACGAACAATACGCCCGCTGCAATATCCCACTCGTTAATGGGTGCTATCCGTGGATAGACGTCTGCTTCTCCAGTGGCTATTGCAATGAATTTCAACGCGCTACCTTTCTGAGTCAGTTCCACTTCTCCGAACACTCGTTCAAGTAGATATATGAACTGTTGGGTTTCTTCGTTGAGGTGGTGAGCACTGGCGATAACTCTCAGAGGTTCTTCCTCGTCTGGAACATATTGTTTAAGTTCTTCTCCGTGTTCTTTCCATTCATCGTATGAAGTAATATAGCCTCTGACATAGCCAGCACCCTGAACCTTGAATGGCTTGTCTTCGGTAGTTGCAACATAAAGTGTGTCTGTAGCCGGCGCGTAAATAATCCCAATGACAGGATTTCCTTCTTCCACTAAGGCAATGCTAACACAAAATTGACCATTTCTTTCTACAAATTCTCTTGTGCCGTCCAGTGGGTCAACGAGCCAAAATCTCTTTTTTCCTTTGCGCTTGGATGGTGGGGGAACGTTTTCCTCTGAAATAACAGAAATTCTTGTGGACTTAAGTGTTTCTCTGATAACTTTGTCCGAATTAATGTCAGCTTCTGTAAGGGGTGAAAAGTCCTTCTTTTTTATCGCGTGAATCGGACGCTCATATACTTTCCTTATTTCATCTCCTGCTTTCAGTGCTGCTTCAATCCCTTTCAAAATCAGTTTTTCTTTTTCCATGTGTTGGGGATTTGAATGTTGAACAGTTAGGTTTTATGCGGTTATAGTAGGGGATTTAATCCATTGTTTAAGGACTGTGGCAACTTCTGGTCGTGTGAACTCTTCAGGAAGGTCCTTTCCTTCTCTTAACATTTGTCTGACTTTTGTTCCGCTAAGAAACACGTGGTCTTCGGCAGGATGCGGGCATGTCTTTGCTGTCGCCATCCCTTTACATTTCTTGCAGTAGAAGGCATGTTCAAATTTTAGTGGTTGAATGCCCAATTCCTCAGCGAATTGGTCAGCCAGCTTCTGTGCATCGTAGGTGCCATAATAATTGCCTACTCCAGCGTGGTCTCTACCTATAATCATGTGTGAGCAGCCGTAATTCTTACGCATTATCATGTGGTGAATGGCTTCACGAGGACCAGCATAAAACATATTCGCAGGCAGGACACTTAGAAGAACTCTCTCCTTGTTAAAATAGTTTTCAATTAAAACTTCATAGCAGCGCATTCTCACATCGGCAGGAATATCATCTTTCTTGGTTTCTCCCACTAATGGATGAATTAGAGAGCCATCAGCCATTTCAAGGGCACATTTGATTAAGTATTCATGAGCTCGGTGAATAGGGTTCCGTGTTTGGAAGGCAACAATTGTTTTCCAGCCCTTACTTTCAAAATATTTCCTTGTTTCTTGTGGCGTCATATAATATGACTCGTTAATTTGTGGTTTGTTGGGTCTGAAAGGTGCTGTGACAAAAGACTGAACAAGAGTAATTGGTCCTGCAATAAAAAACTTGCCATATTTATATACAGTCTGAACGCCGGGATGATTCTCGTCATCTGTCAAGAAAACTTCTCTGACCAGATAGTTTAAGTCATATTGGAATTTGTCTGTAACCTTTATAATTGCTATTGGTTCTCCCATAACTGTCAGGGCATATTCTTTGCCTTCTTGTATTTCGTTCCATAGGTCTACGCTCACAGGTAGCATAATAGGTATACTCCATACCTCTCCAGTTGGTAAATGCATTGAACTGACAACTGCATCAACCTCTTCTTTAGTCATAAAACCTGTCAGTGGACTGAACACTCCAGTGGCTATCATTTCTGCATCAATGGCGTGCCTGGGGGCTATGGTGATTGATGGTAGCGATTTTGCTTTTTGTATTGCCTCTTCTGATTTGTCAACCAGCCAGATTAATTTGCCTCCATGTGGTTCTATCATAGCAGTCAGGATTTATTGAAGTTTAGAAAACACAAAGAATGACCAGAAAGCATGATTTGACCAGAATTCATTTTGTGTAAATGGATTCTTATTGTTTTTGAGGTTTAACATAGCCGTGGTCCACAAGATATTGTATGATTTTCTGTGCTGACTCATCAACAGATAGTAAATGCGTGTCCACGATTATCTCTGGATTTTCAGGTTCTTCATATGGGTCATCAATACCTGTGAAGTTCTTGATTATTCCAGCTCTTGCCTTTTTGTAGAGACCTTTGACGTCTCTTTGTTCACACACTTCAAGGGGACATCTAACATAGACCTCTATGAATTCTCCATCATCTACCAGATTGCGAACCATTTCCCTGTCTTTCCTATATGGTGATATAAATGCGGTTAAAACAATTAAACCAGCATCAACAAATAATTTAGCAACTTCTCCTATCCTGCGTATATTCTCCTGTCTATCTTCTGCAGAAAACCCAAGGTCCTTGTTCAAACCAGAACGGATATTGTCTCCATCAAGAATGTAAGTTTTAGCATTATACTGATGAAACAAAATTTCTTCCACACGACTGGCAAGAGTGCTTTTTCCTGAACCAGACAGTCCGGTGAACCACACAATAGCAGGTCTTTGATTATACCTCTTTGCTCTGTCCTGCTTGGTTATCTTGTGCTTGTGTGGAACAATAATTCTTACTTCTCCTCCCATATATTCTTCCCTTTTCCTGTGTTAGTTAATCATTCCACATCTTTTACCGGTAGCATTTTCTAACGTTACAATTCCATTAATGCAAAGTTCGGTCATTTAGTTCATTTAGCAAAGTAAATTGCCCAGATTAAACCGGGAACAATTATTGAATATGTTATTGCTAAAGGCAAACCCACTCTTACATAATCCTTCAGTCTGTAATTACCAGGACCCATAACCATAAGGTTTACCTGATAACCATATGGTGTCAGAACACTAAGTGCAACAGCAAACATGGCAGTTAAAACCACAGGGACAATAGGAACGTTAAGGTGTGTAGCTAAAGAGACAGCCAGTGGTGCTACTATTGCTGCCGCCCCTACGTTGAACATTATTTCTGTTATCAGGTTAGAGAGCACGTAGAAGGCAAAAAGGACCAACCAGAGGGGGGCTTCGCCCAGTAATGCCAAATACGATTCCACTATTTTATCAGCAAGGCCAACCTTCTTGACAGCGAAGCCTATTGGTATTGCCATAGCGCATATTAGTAGTAGATTCCAGTCCAGTCGTGAACTTAAATCCTGAAGCTTAATAATCCTGAATAATAATAGTCCAGCGAGCAATGTTACAAGAGCATGAAATAATGGAACAAGTTTTAACATAGCAAGCAATAGGGCTATTGCACTGCCTCCCACTATCAAGATGTCCCTCCAGCCTCTGTATTGAATGACTTCGCCAACTTTACCGACCACGTAGATGTTATTGTCTTCATTTACTCGGTTCCAGAAATCCCCTCCAACCATGAGCAGTAGCATATCTCCCGGCTGCAAAACAATATCTCCAATTTTTTTGTGTAGTCTTTCTCCTTGCCTGTGGACAGCAATGATAGCAGCGTCATACTTGCTTCTGAAGTTAGTGTCTTTAACCCTTTGCCTAACAAGGGTTGAGTTTATGGGAACCACTGCTTCTACTATTTCGTGTCTTGGAAGGCTTCTCAGTTTGTGTTGTTGTGGCAATTCCAGTCCGGGTCGTGACTGAATAAGGTCTATTATGGTCTCAGGACGACCAGTGAAAAGAAGAATATCATTTGCCTGAATTTCTTCAGATCGCTTAACAGGAACTATTAACTCTCCATCCCTCTCAATGGCTACCAAAAATAAGCCTTTCAACTGGCGAAGGTGTGCCTTGCCAACAGTTTGTCCCACAAGCGGTGAATCCGGTCGTACACGCGCTTCCGCCATGTACTCCCTGCTTTGTTCAATAGATTCCTGACTCAAATCTCTGCGCGATGGCAATAACCTCCAGCCTACCGCCCAGAAATACAAGCCTGTTATTGTGAGGACAACAATCCCAACGGGAAGCAGGGCAGTGATACTAATGTCTGGATAGCCCAGTTTAGTAACATAACCATTTATTACCAAATGGGAAGATGTGCCAAGAAGTGTAAGGGTGCCTCCCGCAATAGTTATATAGGATAGTGGAATCAAGATTCTTGAGGGTGGTATTCCACGACGACGAGACCATTGAACAACATAGGGAATTACCATTGCAACCAGAGGGGTGTTGTTCATTATTCCAGAAAGGGTCCCCAGGTATGAGGTTATTCTTGCTATGTAGCCTCCATAGGAAAGATTATCTGGTAGTAGTTTCTTAAATAGTGTGTGCAACATTGCAGAATATCGGATGATGTTAGACCATATCAGTAATAGTGCTATGGAAATGACACTGACGTTTGCCAGTCCAAGCAGGGCTTCATTATCATCCAGAATGCCCCCGATAACAACAATGGAATAGGCAAAAAGAAAGACATGCATTGGTTTAAACCTGCCTGCCCCAAGCCCAATAATTAAGACTATTATGGCAACAAGAACTATTATTTGTTCACTTGTCATGAACCGAAATTCTTTCAATGTGTGCCCCCAGGCTTCTCAACCTTTCATCTATTCGTTCATATCCTCTGTCAATCTGGTCAATATTGTAAATGATACTGGTTCCTTCGGCAGACAAGGCGGCAATTAGTAGCGCTATCCCTGCCCTTATATCAGGTGAAGACATTTTGATGCCCCGCAACGGAACCCTTCTTTCAAGACCTATCACGGTGGCTCTATGAGGGTCACATAGAATAATCTGGGCTCCCATATCAATCAGGTTGTCAATGAAGAATAGTCTGCTTTCAAACATTTTTTGATGTATGAGAACTGACCCGCGAGCCTGAATGGCTGTTACAAGAACAACACTTATTAAATCCGGCGTAAATAGGGGCCAGGGACCATCACTAATGGTTAGGATAGAACCGTCAAGATAGGTTTCAATTTCATAAATTTCCTGTGCAGGAATGTGAATGTCGTCGCCTTTAATATGAAGTTCAATGCCAAGCTTTTCAAAGGTTTTGGGTATCTGTCCTAAATGTTGAACTCCTGCATTTTGAATTGTTATGTCTGAACCTGTCAGGGCAGCCATGCCTATAAAACTGCCCACTTCTATCATATCGGGCAAAATGGTATGTTCAGCGCCTGAAAGATTGGAATTTCCATATATTTCCAGTCTGTTTGACCCTATGCCTTCAATCCTGCATCCCATCTGATTAAGAAGTCTGCATAGTTGTTGTATATATGGTTCACAGGCAGCATTATAGATGGTGGTATGGCCATTAAGTGTGGCGGAAGCCATGATGGCATTGGCTGTTCCCGTTACAGATGGTTCGGGTAGAAAAATAAAAGCAGGTTTCATATTGTCTGCTACAAAGAGAAATGCATTTTCCTTCCTATCATAAGTGACACGAACTCCAAGTGTTTTAAGTGCTTCAATGTGAGCATCAAGACGTCTTCTTCCTATTCTATCGCCTCCCGGACGGGGTAAAAAAGCATGACCATATCGGGCAACCATAGGTCCCACAAGCAGAACGGATCCACGAATTTTTTGCGCTATGCGTCTGAATTCGGGCAATCTCATTTTCTCCGGGTCAATATCGGATGCTGTAATCCGAACAGTATGCGAGTCAATACGCTCCACTTGTGCTCCCAGCAGTTCCAAAAGCAATAATTGATTTCTAATATCAAGGATGTCTGGTAAGTTTTTGATCAGGACAGGCTTGTCGGTTAATAAGGTAGCGGCAATAATTTGTAATGCTTCATTCTTGGCTCCCTGAACAGATATTTTACCATGCAAGGGATGACCTCCTTCAACCCTGAAAGCTTCCATATCCCTTAATTATCGCTTTTTATTGTTCTTGCGCTCCACATTAAACAATGAACTCAAATCTTCGTTGATGTCAATCTCAAGCATCCCTTCTGATAGCTCTTTCAATTTCTCATTGATCCATTGGTTATTGACCTCTGTCTTATGCCACTTCCTCATAACAAATTTCATGTAAGCAGCCAGATATTTAGCGAGCAAATCTCTCAATTGCTTGTCCTCAATGTATTTGGCTATGTCAATAAAAGCAGTTATGTAATGTCCGAAAGTTGAATGAGGACGCTTTTCTGGATAGGGTATTAATTCGGGTTCAAGAATTCTTTCCTCTGGCGATAATACCTTCACAGGCGGTTCAACATCCAATTTTCCATCGGTAATGTAAACTATGTCACTCCATATTCTTTGCAATACCTCTTCGTTTAGTGAACGTTTGAATATCCTTCGTGCTATGCTTTCGGTTATTGCTTGTAATAGCTTTGCTTTTAATTCTCTATCTTCCAGTTGAGAAATTTTCTTTATTAGTTCTGTGTATATTCGTCCGATGTCTGGCACTTTAATGGGTTCCCTGACTACATTATATGTTAGTCCTTTTGTCATGCCAAGCCGTTGTTCCTCTCTATAACTTTTGTTTTCCTTTATTTCCATCATCATGATAATTTTACTTTATGAATTCTCTGTTTGCTTAAGACCAAAATCATTTTGAATAAGTGTCAGAAAGCACTCACTAAGTCTGATTACAAATATAAATGCAAAATTCAAAAAAAGCAACGCACTTTAATTAAGGTTAATTATCCTATAGACCGGGATGTCCCTTTCCATAAGTGATTCAAAGGATTCTACGATTGCCCTTACTATTGGTGCTCCTTTTCTCTTCAGGATAATTGCTCCCATGATTGCTTCTCCTGCGTCCCTGCCATACACATATACTTTGTCTCCTTCTTTAAATCTGTAGTTTAAACCAATTAACTCCTCAAAAGGAATGTTTTCTGCACTGCTAATTATCCCGGTTTCATTCACTATGTGTTCAGGGCGAACATCAACCAGAAAGAACGTGTCATCAAATTGAAAGTCCCATTCAAATTCATCGCCCTGAATAGGGATAATCATATCAAATTCATGGGAATTACGCCATTTCATGAAGTCAATTCTTCCAACGAATTTATCTATGCCCAGTCTGGCAAGTCTGATTCCTGTTTTAATCGCTTCGTGTTCATTTCCGACAAGAACTACTGGTGCCCCCGGGGGAACGAGTTTTTCTGCATATTCCTCTAAAAGATTAGTTGGCAGGTAATTGGACTGCGGTATAAATCCATATTCAATATCATCAACACTTCTAATGTCAAGAACCACAACATTTTCGGGTATTTCTTCAATTTCTTTTGTCAAAGGTTTTATAACCTCGTCAAGGTTCGGCAGTTCTATCTTGTTTTTTTCCTTTCTGATTTTGTGCCATCCTGATTCGGGCTTATAAAAATACCATGGGTCTGTTTCCACATAATCTTTCACTTCTTCTATATCATCCAGCCAATATGCAAACTTGTAAGGTAATTTAAACTCTCCTTCTAATATCGAAGAATGGAAAGCAGAAGGCAGAACAATGGTGTCAGGCATATACTTGTTTCTTAATTCCTGAAAGAAATCAAAGACCTTATGAAGTTTCTTTTTCAGAGACGATGTTGATGATGAGGCTATTTCGGGAATGCCTCCAATACTTATAGTCGGTCCTGCCGCTAACATTTTTAAGTCATCGCCAAGGTACCACTCCCATAGTCCTTCCCGCTCATAAACTGAAACTGGAAGCTCAATTCCTTTGATGGAGAATTCATGCCAGCGAATAGGGATCTCTGGAATTATATGAGGAAATTCTATGTGCCAATCGTCTGGAAGGAACACTCTGATGCCTTTACGTGCCATTTCACTGCATCCCAACACTACCTCATCGTCTATATGTGTCATAAGGCAATATCTTATGGGCATGTGTCTTTCATTGGCAATAGAGAAATACACATCAACATCTCTGAAAGGATTAATTACTATTGATGTTCCGTTGTGTCCCACAACCCACGATATCCTTCCCTTGTGTTCCAGAATTACAGGATGTATGAACATAGCCTTAATAAGATACCGCAAATATTAATAGTTTTGTTCCCTGAGCCGAAAGCAAGAGAAATGAATTATCAAGAGGCTGTGCAGTGGCTTTATGCTCGCTTGCCTGTCTATCAAAGGGACGGTGCTCAAGCATACAAGCCGGGTTTACAGAGAATCAGGAATTTACTAAGAGTTATGAACAACCCACATCTGGAAGTCCCTGTTGTACATATTGCAGGAACCAATGGTAAAGGAAGCGTTGCACACATGCTTTCCGCTCTCCTTATTAAGCATGGCTTGAAGGTGGGACTATACACATCTCCGCATTTGATTGACTTAAGGGAGCGCTTTAAAATGAATGGTGTTCCTGTTTCTGAGACGCTTATATCAGATTTTGTGGATAAATATCGTGAGGCGATTGAGGAAGTGGATGCTTCTTTCTTTGAGGTTTGCGTTGCCATGGCTTTTCATTTCTTTAGACAATGTGATGTTGCTATTATGGAAGTTGGTATGGGGGGAAGGCTTGACGCCACTAATGTGATTCCCAAACCACTGGTGTCTGTTATTACGTCCATTGGATTTGACCATGAGCGATTTCTTGGCAGAACACTGACTGCTATTGCCAGAGAAAAAGCAGGTATTATAAAACATGGTGTGCCAGTAGTGGTGGGGCAGGATATTCCCGGCGATGCTATGAGTGAAATAAAGAGGATTGCTCGCTTAAACAATGCAAGCGTTTATGAGGCTGATTATAATATTGTGGATGTGGACATAAGGCTTTCGGATGCGAATGTTTCGGTAGAGGTTAAAGGCGAAAAGTTGGACCTGTGGCTTCCCGTAGGGGGAAGACAATATGTGAATAATGTTCAGACTGTTTTGAAAGTTGCAGAAGTGCTGGATGCAAAGGGTCTGGTCAAAATGAAGATAGATAAGACTTATGAAGCATTTGCTATGTTCAAAGATTTAACAGGATGGGCGGGCAGGTGGGATATATGGGCACTAAAACCTCTTGTAATTGCAGATATTGCTCATAATGAACAGGCTGTCAAAATGTTAGCCCATAACATAGATAATCTGCTTACAAATAAAAAGATATTCGCAGTTTTTGGTATTTCAGGCGATAAGAAAATATCTCATTTTGAACCACTTGTGAGACGTGTTAAGGGAATCTATGCAGTTGAAGCCAATGTTCCAAGGGCTAAGAAGTTAATGGAATTAGTAGAAGAAATAAAGCAGTTGACATCTGACACGACTGAGGTTTTTGTAGCAGGCTCAGTTGCAGAAGGGATTAAACAGGCAATTATCCGTGCAAAACGGGAAAACGCAGTAGTGCTCATCACGGGAAGCGTCTTTGTTGTGGGGGAAGCTTACGAATGGTTCATTCGTGGTGTGTCGCACGTGGAACAAACAGCAACCTAAAAGTTGTTAGTGAGTTTAGGTTATAGGGACGGGGCGTAGCGCAGTCCGGTTAGCGCGCCTGCCTTGGGAGCAGGAGGTCCCCGGTTCAAATCCGGGCGCCCCGACATTCATGAGTTACCTATGGAACCCAATTCCTTAAGTCCATTTGGCAAGTTCTTCATATTCCTTGGCGTAATTATGATATTTATAGGCTTTTTGTTCTTGCTTATTGGAAAAATCCCTTTTATTGGTAAGTTACCGGGTGATATAGTTATTAAGCGAGATAACTTCGTTTTCTATTTTCCGCTTGCTACCAGTATATTGCTATCACTACTTTTAAGTGCTATTCTGTGGATAATTAGTTATTTGTCTAAATGATGGGTCGGGTAAAGGGCTCATAACCAGCCTTGTTGCTTCATCCATTCATCATTATATATCTTGGCGAGGTATCTACTTCCATGGTCGGGGAATATTACAACAACAACATCTCCTTTCTTGAAGTAATGCTTGTACTTTCTCAGTCCAGCGAGTGCTGACCCTGAGGACCACCCAGCCCATATTGCCTCTTTTCTGGTTAGCTCCCGTGCTGCCAATGCACTCTCCTTATCTCCAACCTGAACAAAATCATCAATAACGGAAAAGTCAAGAGTTGCAGGTATGAGGTCTTCGCCTATTCCCTCTGTCAGATATGGCCTCGCGAGGTCGGGTCTTTCTTCTCCTGTTTTGAAATAGTGTGTCAGGATAGACCCTTCAGTGTCAACTGCCAGAACTTTTATGTTGGGATTTTTTTCTTTTAAATATCTACCTGTGCCACTGATTGTGCCCCCTGTTCCCACACCCGCTACGAAATGTGTTATTCTTCCTTCTGTTTGCTTCCATATTTCAGGTCCTGTGGATAGATAGTGTGCTTCAGGATTCCATTGATTGAAATATTGATTTACCAAGAAGGAGTTTGGAATTTCTCTGGCAAGTCGCTTTGCTACTTCATAATAGGAACGGGGGTCTTCGGGGGGAACAGCGGTAGGGCAAACCACAACTTCGGCACCAAATGCTTTTAAAGCGTCTATTTTGGATTGAGATTGCTTATCAGGAATTGTGAAGATGCACTTATATCCCTTAATAGCGGCGATTAGAGCCAGCCCCATTCCTGTGTTGCCACTCGTTGCCTCTATTATTGTTCCTCCGGGTTTCAGTAGCCCTTCTTGTTCTGCCCTCTCAATGATGTGCTTTGCTATTCTGTCTTTTATTGACTGACCGGGATTGAAGTATTCTACCTTGGCATAGACCTCTGCTTCAATGTCTTCAACGACCCTGTTTAACTTAACCAGAGGTGTGTTTCCTATTGTCTCCAGTATGTTGCTAAATCTGTTCATCGGTTGTGTTTTTAATCTATCCACACAGTTTTTATGTTCACAAATTCGTAAATTCCATGGTCGCCCAGTTCCCTGCCATAGCCACTCTTTTTAATGCCCCCAAATGGCAATCGGGGGTCACTACGTACCATCGCATTGACAAACACCATTCCTGTTTCAAGCTCTGAAATTAATTGTGTTGCCAAGTCTTTGTCCAATGTCCAGATGCTCGCCCCAAGACCATATTGGCTTTTGTTTGCCAATTCTATCATCTCTTCAACCGAGTGTCCGACGGTGATAGGTAGCACGGGACCGAAGGTTTCTTCATCAAAAACTGGCATTCCGGGCACCACATCAATCATTAGTGTTGGGGCATAGTAGAAACCCGGAAGGTCTTTGATCTTGTTACCACCGACGAGCACCCTAGCGCCTTTCTTTACAGAATTTTTCACCTGTTCATGTAAGGTGTCCACAAGGTCTTTTCGTGCCAATGGACCGACGTCTGTTTCAGGGTCCATTGGGTCACCGACTTTGAGTCTATTGATTTGTTCCTTCATTAGTTCAGTGAACTTGGGAGCTACCACGTCTGCTACGATAAATCTTTTTGCTGCAATGCAACTTTGACCGTTGTTTTGCATTCTGGCTATAATACCTATGCGTGCTGCATCCCGTAAAATAGCATCTTCAAGCACTATAAACGGGTCCGAGCCCCCTAATTCCATTACCGAGGGTAAAAGATGTTTTCCAGCCTCTTGAGCAACTTTAATCCCTGCCTCAGTACTTCCTGTGAGGCTAACTCCTCTGATCAATTCATGCTTTATAACATCTTTAACTTTCTTGGAAGGAATCATAAGGACTTCAACGAGTCCTTCGGGAGCTCCACTTTCCCTGAAAATGTCTTGTATTGCGAGAGCACAGCGAGGGACATTGGAAGCGTGTTTTAATACTATTGTGTTTCCTGCTGCAATAGCAGGAACAGCAAATCTGAAGAACTGCCAGAGGGGAAAATTCCATGGCATAACACCGAGAATCACACCAAGCGGCTCATACCTAACTGCCGAAAAAGAAGCATCGGTGTCTACGGTTTTTTCACTAAGCAGGACGGGGGCTTTTTCAGCATAGTGTCTGCATACCCACGCACATTTTTTTACTTCTGCTTCTGCCTGTCTTATTGGTTTGCCCATCTCTTCGGTGATGAGTCTTGACAAAGGCTCTAAATTCCTTTCAAGGGTTTCAGCAAGCTTCAATAGTAGTGAGGTGCGCTCTGATATGATTGTAGTTCTCCATTCTCTAAATGCTTTGTGAGCTTTCTGTATTTTCTGTTCAATTGCTTTACTCTTGTCTTCTGGAATTTCCTTGATAACTTTCCCTGTCGCAGGGTTTATGCTTTTAAAAGCCATAACAAGTGCATTTAATTCAACATATTCAATAGCAAAGGTAGGAGATTTGTTGTATTGGAGATGTTAGAGTATCTTAGAAATGAAATTATGGATGTTAGGATTTTTTATTTTAGAGCTATACAGTTTGTTAAGTTATACAGATTTGCGCGACAATATCATCTAATGTATAAAGCACTAAAGTTGACATCAATCGTATGAACAAGATGAGAATAGAGAAAGTCTTATGTTTAGGTGAAGTATCTTCCTTTTCCCTGGAGTAGAGACGTGTCAAACCGATAATTTTTTCTTCTACTTTTCTTAAAGTTTAACGGCATATTACTTTTCCTGATTGTTCTATTTGCCGGTCAGTTATTAACTTCCACATTAATAGTGAGCTGGTTGGACATCTTATTACAGTCTTTGTTCCTGGTAATATATTTAAGGATTGAAGGAGAGCCCCATCAACAGAATACAATTGCCATATTCCATTGCTATTAAGTGTATTAAGGAATATGTAACCATCTTTAACGAAAACAAAAATATTATCTTGGTCTTGACGTGTTTGTTGAACAGAAGAGATATAAGGGTCTGGAATAGTTGGTGTTCCCAACGCAGGTAATGTTATGGATGCAGGCATGCCGGGGTCTATATGTATGTATTGTACCGCAGGTCTTGCTTTAACAGGAGTTCCTCTAAATATATATGTTGCTGTGTCCATTTGAGAAGGAGAAACTCTGAAGAATTCTCCTGATTCAAGGGGCACATGTGGGTTAGACTGATATAATGGATGATTGCTTCCTGTGATGACGACCTTAATCCTGTGTCCGGAACCGAAGGTATAACCAATAGGGAATGTTCTAAATTTGAAATGGTATAGTCTATTTGCCGCCAGGTTAGAATATTTAGCTGTATCGGCAAAGGGATGGTCTTCTGCAAAAAGTCTGGCATATTCTCTTGCTCTGCCATTGACGGCACCTTCAAAAACATAGTATTCACGTCCGTCTGGATAGACATCAATAATTCTGACTATAAAGTCCATGTCAAAGGAATCGGTAAGCACATTATCAACTGGGAAACCACCAGCCCAGAACTCTACCGTTGGAAATCCAATTATAGTAACGGAGTCTGTGATGGGTGGCGTAGTAAATACAAGCATTCTTTTGTAAACATCACCATTTGGTAGCGTGGTGTCACTATGATAAGTTAGATGTTCCCATTGTGGGTCATTCATCAGCATCTGTCCTTGACTGCGTCGTGAACTGTCCGGAACCCTGATTCGCAGGTTGGGTCCACCTATTGTGTAGATAGGGTTTTTAGGGTCCGTGTAAAATACCAAAGTAGCGCTATCTTTTGGCGGGACGAGAAATGCAGAGTCATTCGGATGCAAATAGAGTTTATAATTAGTAATGTAAGGGGGCGGGAAGGTATCGGCCACTAACCACCAGTTGCCGCCAGAGTTGTCATCGGGACCTGCTATATAGAAGCGTCCGGCAGGAATACCATCGGGAGCCCTCTCGTCAAAATTCACTTGATTAGAGTCTAAAACTATGCCCAAAGTGTCTCCAAATACCGAATTTCCAGTAGGCGAAATATCAATGTAATAAATGGTGTTGGAGTCATATCCGAGCAGTTCGGCACCTTTTATCCTAATGGGCAGGCTATCAAGGGGTCCCACACCATTCAGGAAATTGATGAATTCATGATATGCTATGGAGTATGTATCTGCTGGAACCATAACGTATATGTTTTGTCCCAGATATGTTGTTGCCAGTTGCCACTCCGGATTTGGTAGTAAAACGAAATGTGGGGTTCCCAGCCACTGTCTGAACCATTGCATTGGTTCGGCACCCAGAAGACGTGGTATATTAGGATTGTCGCTTGTAAAATCGGGTCCCAGTGGGTCATATACATTCTCAGGGTATGTCATGTCTCCAGTTGTTGTTTTCCCTATGGTGTGGTGAGCCCAGGGACCTATGATAAGTTTTTGAAAGAAGCGAGCAGTATCGGAGTGCTTTCGTGTCAACAGCCATGCTTGCAATTGAGCATAGTTGTATATGTCCCACCAACCGTTTACATTATATATGGGCAGGTCAAGGTATTCATATCTGGAAGAGTCGGGAGAAATGGGGGCTTTGCTGACATCTATCACTGCCCTTGCAAAGGACCATGGTTCATGAACATTGTTATCCACTGCCCAAAAGTCAACTGCTTTTTGCCACACTGCAACGGGAGATATGTTATAGGGAGCTGGAAAATCATTTAACGTGTGTATCGTGTCCTTTACGTCTGCCGGTCCTACTGTCCACTGATAATCCACGAAAGCTTTCCCAAGCCAGGAATTTATAAGTCCTTCTCT
The DNA here is from genome assembly GCA_015490475.1 of Bacteroidota bacterium. Classification (GTDB taxonomy): domain Bacteria; phylum Bacteroidota; class Bacteroidia; order JAADEI01; family JAADEI01; genus JAADEI01. The sequence goes on along the minus strand of WFXT01000095.1, from coordinate 1,497 downwards.
GAACATACCGTTCATGTTGCCCATTATCCATTGTTCGGTGCTTGCTACAATGGGCATCAAGGCTCGTAAATAAGGAGTAGGTTTGGTGGCAGCAGCCATGAATTGTGTATTGCCAAGTGCCGAGGGACCCACCATTGCTATCTTACCATTGGAAATTTTCATGTATTCTGGATAGTTGAAGGTATCAATGTAGTGCCATTGTAAAGAATCAGCTATGTAAAGAATGGTTTCATAGCCATCCTGGTGCTTGTTGGCGTCGCCACCTGTTAAATCCAGAGGATGATACCATCCTGAAGGCACATATGGTGTTTTGTCCCAATTGTCGCTATACATGGGAAGATATACCCCACCTGATTTGTACCTACCACGCACATCCTGAATGACGCTCATGTAACCCATTATAGTAACCAGCTGATGTTGACTATGTAGCTTGTACTTCCCATAAGGTGTTCTGGTAAGGACAGCGGGCAGTTGCCATGGGTTGCTTTGTTCAGGAAACCAAAAAATTTGCTGTCCCTGCTTAGCAATAGTAAGTGGATTTAGGGGAACTCCCTGAAATGTAAGGTCCTGAACAACCCAATCACTGGATAATATGGGCATACATACATCAGTAGCCAGATAGGTGGTATCGCTCATGGGAACATAATACTGGTAACAAGATGTCATCTGACCGAGTGTAAAGGGTTGAGCATGCAAAATTATGTTACTACCCAGTAAACCGAAAGTCAAAAGAGTCGTTGTTAGAGTTTTAGCTATGCTACCTGTTTCTGGTATCAAGGATATTGACTTCATTTTCCAAATACTTTCTTCGTTAAGTTACCTTGCGTCCTAAACATGCCTTTTGAAATCATTAAACATTTTGTCACAAAACATGCTACGAAGAGCTTTACACTTCCCATCACGGGCATTTCGTCCCAGTGGGACTTCCTGAACCACTCTGTCCATTTGGTTGGATGCCACTGATTGCCGTCCGTGTGTATGTATGCAGGGCAGTGGAAATAGACGTGGCAACGGAAGCGATAAACCATAGCATATGTATACCGTTATCGTACAAATACTAACATTGCTGAACCGCAGAAATTTTGTGCATAAAAATCATTAGGATAAGAGTTCCATGCCTCAACAAAGGGGATTGTGCAGATAGCTATTCCTCCTGCGTTATCATCATAAGAACAACCATCGTTATTTGTTGCACGCCATATGAAGCCTATTGCATTATCAAACTGTCCAGGGTCTGTTTCATAACTTTGAAGCCTTAAATAAAGGCCAGGTCCGCACTCTTCATACCATGCTCCTGCAACAGCAGAGGGGGGACCATATTTTACACTAGATTCTATACGGCGACAGATAAGGTCTGCTCCTCCGGCAGATGAATTTGAGCATCTCCATGAGCTTCATATTTACTTGCCATGGGCTCATCGTTCAAAATATCAGTATATATTAAGTATTTGGTAGTATCATCTGCTCGCATGAATAAAACTTCGCTCCCTTTCACAT
>WFXT01000094.1 GCA_015490475.1 Bacteroidota bacterium | reverse complement strand
CAACCGTCATCCTTCAGAATATCGTATGCAGCACCAATATGCAGAAGCAATGGCAACTCAAAGTCTTCAGAAGGAATTTGCATGGTCATCTGATAACTGCCAGTGGGATCCAGAACTAATCGAGACATTCCGCTTCCCTTGTATTTAATAGGGAATCCTATATTCCTCAATGACACACCGAAGTGAAGTCGTTCTGCCGTATATTGAACTCCTGCATCAAAAGCAACGCCTGAAGCATTGACATCATGAATGCCTTCATAGATGGTTCTTACAACTATTCCAGCATGAATAAAATCTGAAAAGTGACGTGCATAAGCCAAGGCAACATTAATAAATTGTGGTTTATACACACCACCTGTCCCCTCTGGCTGTAATTCAGTGGTGATAGGTATTTCTCCAGCTGTCAAAGTAAATATTTCAATACCCAGAGCACTTTGGTCATTGAGTTTTTGGCCTATACCCAGTGTAGTAGCATTTAATACATTGGGAGCATAAAAGATAGTCCTTGTTAGAGCCAATTCCGTTCCAGGCACAAAAGCCAACCCACCAACATTCAGCCTTATAGCTTCTATACCTTGAATCCACGATGAAGCAATATAGTTAAGCCCTGCTGTACGTGCCCATGGCACCATAACAAGTTCATAGGCTCCCGCTTCACCGACTCTGTCGGGATTACCAGCATGCAGGGAAACTGTTGCTCCTATTACCAATCCCGTTAGTATTGCGAGCCTTCTCATTGTGATAAGCATTTTAAGACAATTAGAATGATTGCAGGTCAACAGGTCTCATAATAGCGAAGAATTTGAGAATTTTGTCGCCTACTTCAGGCACTTTAACGTGAATTAAGTACAACCCACTTGAAATCGGTATTCCAGCATTATTGGTAAGGTCCCACTCAATTGCTCCTTCATCACCATCATCACCTAACAAGTTGTCTGTCACAGATTCATAATAGAGGTTCTTAATAAGAGTTCCATCTATGCTATAGATGGCAATTTCTGCCTTAGGAGGCAAGTTAATAATCTTAATTCTGTTATCAATCCTACTGTCTTCATATTCGGAATATCCGTAGTAAGGATTAGGAACAATTCGTATAGAGTCCAGCAGAGTTGATTTAATTGAGTCGTCCCCGATTGTAGGCTCAAAGCCAGCCATTGAGAACTCATAAACAGGATAGCCATCATTGAGGGCATTGGGTTGAACAACCCTATAGAACGGCTTAGAGACAATATATCTAATTCTAACCTCTGTGGGAACAAGACCTTCGCTCATCGGTTTCCATTCAAAGCCAGGAGCCAACAGAGGCACTCCAACCCACTGGATATACTTAGCTAAAACTGTATCCCAACCTTCAGCGGCTGATTTAAGCATAGTCTTAAGAATATTGAGGTATGTATTGGTATATGGCAAGTTAGTTATATAGATATAGTGTTCACCACCAGCAACGATGTCAAAATTATTGCCTGCTCTCTCAAACACTGTAGAAGTAGGATTCCATATCATATCCCTACCATTATGAGCACCTTCTATGGAATTCTCAGCATAGAGAATAATAACACGTTCACCTGTTTCAAGATTAATGGCATATCCCGGGAAGTAACCCATACCCGTATCCAAAGGTGAAGAACTATATGTGCCATCAATATTAAGTCCTGCGTGCCTACGCAACGTAAACCTAAGTGCACCACCTTCTGTAAGTGACGGGTCATCACCTGCTTCAAGCACTGGTGCCCTACTCCATTTGCTCTTATCTGGAGTTATAACCAGCTCAAATGAGAACAAGTCATCAAAGCTTTTGCGTGCAGAATAGAAGTCAAGCAATGTATTTATATCTGTGAGATAATAATTAGCCGGGTCATCCTCCATTATAGCAGGTGCTAATCCTGCTGTCCTATCACCATTTGCGAGCATATACGGTGCAAACCACTTTATATTTGTAGCTTCAAATATTGCTTCAGGATCCATAAATCTTATATCCAGGGAATCAAAGTAAACAGAACCTAAGGCTGTATCTAAATCATACTCGTAATCCCCCACAGAAGTAAGAGAACCTCGCGCTTTATTATAGTTTCCTCTAGTGTTACCAGACTTTATCCAATCAAGTAGAGAAAATCCATCGTCGTCATTAACACCTATCAACCACTGCTGGTTAACATCGGCAAAGGTTATTGAAGCTTCCACAATACCCCTTCCTTCTAAAATTTGTTCTTTAAGTGGCTTATACTGCTTGAAAGTCAAACTAATACCCCTATCTTGAAGGACATACTCATTAAGTCTTTGAATTGTTGCTCTGTATTCATATACATCATTAGCACCATCAAATCCTAAATATACCGTATCCACTACGTCAGCATAAACAATCTGCCCTGCATCAACATCGTAAATGTAAAAGGTAGTATCTCCAGGATTAACAGGTCTATTTTCTATTCCTGCCAGAGCAAGAGCAGCTGGTTTAATATACACCCTGTAAGTTGAAGGAACAACCTTAAGGGGATCAACAACTTGAACATCAATAGGTGCAGTTCTCGGTTTGTAATATGCATATTGGGACTTTGCAGCATCCGGAGAGGCGGGATCAATAGCACTTAACAGGTTGTGAGCTTCATCAGTAAATTCCAGTGTTGCCCCGGCTGCACCACCACCTGCTAACCTTTTAACAATAGGTCCATCTCCATAGTTAGAATTGAGGCGTGTTCCAAATTGATATGTTATTGGCTTGTGGGGAATTGCAGTGTAAACCCTAACATTTTTACGACCCGGGAGAAACTCTACAGTCTGACCTGGAAGCGTGTCACCCGGAACAAATTTCCTGAACCGATTAGCAGCATATGCTATAACCATAAAGTAATATGGTCTGTTATTGATAAGTGTCGTTGCTCCTCCCTTACCAAAAGCATCTTGAGTAACAACAATAGTATGTTTAATTCCTTTATCTGCTCCCTCTACCTTGACTTCAGGAATCCATGCCTGATTATCCTTATCAAAAGTCCAATTGACCAAGGTCTTAATACCATTTTCAATATCAAATTGAGCAATAAGTCTTGCTCTTGTGGGGTCATTTAGTTCCCGTGCCGTAACATCTGGACCCGCTAACTGGTAAATCAAATACCCCTCAAATTTGTAGAATGAATCAGGAGAGCCCAATCTTCTAATGTCAGTGATATTGATCTTATCAACAATACGGAAATCTTCATTTTCATTATTAGAACCCTTTCTGTTCCACAGAGTAATTACAAGTTTCCTATCCAACTCTCTTATAGTCATATTAGGAGCTTCGGGACCATCAAGCAATTGGAAATTCAAATCAAACAGAGTCTGAGCTTTCTCGTCAGCAGCCTTTAATACTGTTAAAGGAGCACACAATGTCCACGTTGGGTCATTAGCCCACACAGCACCAATAACCACTTCATTGACCGCACCAGGAAGTAAGCGGAAAGGACCAGAGGACATCACATATCTTCTGTCAGCAGGTTGATTGCCAGCAGAACACTCTGACCATCCGGTTGGGTCGCTTGGGTCAGACGGGAACATGTAATTAGTTCGTTGCGTACCACCATAACCATTGCCACCGAAAGTAACTGGGGAACCATCTTTCCACGAACCAGACATATAGTTGTAGAAGTGAATACCATCAGTAGGATTACCAGTAACGGAAAAGTCATTATTGAAATAGATAAATGCGCTCATTCCTAAATATTCTTGTTTATCCGGGTCATATGGTCCCTTGAAGAAATCAGTTCCTGCCGCTGGACGCAACGGTTCATATCCTGGAGAACCACAGTCAACATCTGGTAATGTTCCATTATAAACAAAGCCTAAACTCAATATGGTATCACAGCCAACATAGTCATTTTGATAACATCCAAGGTCAGGATCCACCCATTGTGCTATGTAAGCACTATCAAGAGTAGTTGTAGCATGGTTAATAAGAACATATTTATAGAAGGTCATATCGTTGATCTCATCGTTTGTTTGGAATGCAAAAGCAAGAGCTTGAATTTCTATGCCAATAGGCTCTGCGTTGGTCTCACCGTGAATATTACCCTTATCATTGTACACCCACCATATAGCCATATCGCCTGGAACGTCAGGATAATCTCCTTTAGTAGGATTGTAAAGTCCATCACCATCAACATCAACAAATGGTGCTAAACCGTATGGCCTTCCTATAAACTTATCATCACGGGTTGTAAATGGATTTCCTACTGCGGGCCATTCCCTAATTGATAAAGGAATTGGCTCATCAATAACGCCGTTATCTTGATAATCTGCAAGAAATGCGTCAATTTCACTCCTCAACACTTTGAAATGCTTATCCCATTCCCTACACGTCTGATTATCAACTGTTCCATTTAAGAGAGGTCCGGGCCAGAAGTCATTACCACTTTGACGATATGTCTGTGCCGCCAACCTAAGATTACCACTGGGATCAAAACCACCTATCCATATAGCAGCAGCAAACATTGCGTGTTTACCAGATCCTTTAGGAACTTCATATTGGGCATTTCCAATAAGGTCCCACCACATATCTCCACCACCTAAAATCCTTGCCCGAACATTGTTAATATCCAAGTCAACCTGCGAACTTGCAGGGTCACAGTCTGCTCCTCTAATTGCTCCCTTTCTAACAGTTTTCTTTTTGGGTTTAGCCACCCTCTCATAACCAATCATCTCACGGGCACTGGTAACAGAGGATGCTAAAAATCCAAGCACAAGTGCTAATAAAAGTCCCATCCTATAGAAACCCTTCGTCATGTTGACTGACTTTTTAGCTTGCATTTCACGTAAATTTTTTAGAATCCAAACATTACTCCTATTCTAATTCTTCTGGGTTGTCCAAAGTTAAATGGATTCATTGTATAAAGTCTGTATTGATCTGCAAACGATTGTGGGTCTAACTGTTGAGCCACATATTGCTGCCCCACTGGTGAAGATAAATATCCATCATCTATAGGCGAACCGGTCGCATTCCACACCGCTAACACGTTTCTATTATTCAACAAGTTCTGAACCCATAGATATACATTAATCGGTAGTCTAACATCTACAGACTTTCCTTCGGGTGTATTAGCCGTACCAACCTTAACCTTAAAGGTCTTATCTATCTTCAAGTCCATCCTTAAAGTCCAAGGCTTACGAGCCGCATTAACCCCACCCTTTATTGATGTCCTTTCATTAACACCGATTTGTACAGCGGAACGAGTCGGAATAGCATCAACTGTAAATGGCGTACCAGAGCCGGCGTTTATCAATAAGTTGACACCAGCATTCTCAAAAATATACTTGCCATTCCACTTAGGTCCTTGCTTTTCGCCATATCTATAATCTGCAATTACAACAATAGTGTGTCGCTGGTCATAGTCTAATGGAATTATAACACGCAGATTGGGCTCCCCGAACGTTATCAAGCCCAGTTGACTTGTAACATTAGAACCCGTTCCCTGTGCAAATTGCAGGGTATAGTTAACTGCCAATTGTAGAGGCAATTTCTTAGTTCGTCTCATATCAAATTTGAATGTCATTCCTTTAACAGTACCAAAGTCCAAATTATCAAATGTTCTATATGTCACAGGATATGCATAGTTAACTCTTGTTACCTGAATCATATCCCTCAGTTCCCTATAGAATCCAGAGATAGAGATTGCCACATTTTTGGAAACCTTTTGTCTAAAGCCAACCTCATAATCTATAACCTTCTCCGGCTTAAGTGCAGGATTAGATATTATGCTGCTTACTGCAATATCACGAAGGAAGTAAAACTCATCTGGCGTGGCTAGAATACCTTGTCTTGGCCTTTGTGTTAAAACATCATAGTGTGCATAGAAGTTAGCTTCGTCAGAAATAGGGAAAGAGAATGCAATTCTTGGCATAATAGTCCACTGAGGCGTATAATCTGTAAAAACATCATCAGGATTAAATTCAGGGTCTTTCTCTGTTATGTCTGGATTTTTGAGATAAGGCTGGATAGTACCTGTTACTGTTTGTGCTGCTATAACACCTGGGTCTTCAATGAGACGACCCTGAGCATCGTACCATTCATCACCTTTCCTATAACCAAGGATAGTATTAGGTTCTTTAGCATTATCAACATAAACAACATAATCATCTCCTATGTTATCGGGATGCTTGCCATTTGGATTTAATGAAGGATCCACTTCTCCTGCAGTGTATGCGGGCAAGAGCAAGTATTTATCCTTTAATACTTTTTGATTTGCATCAAATCTGTCCACACGCAAACCAACATTGAAAATAAGGTCTCTAAACATAAACTTATCCTGCACATAGAATGCCATATAAATAGGCCTGTATGGAGCAATTGGACGAACATAGTTGCCATTTTCATCCTTCATTGTCCAGAAGTCCTTGAAAGTAATCTTTCTTTTATCCACATTACCAACATAATCATACCCGTAGTATGAAACCAGCGAATTTATACCCTCTAGCCAGAGTTCATCGGGCGCAAACATATCAAGTGAGAACACATCAGGCGAAAGAGTATCCACAGGAATGATGTCAGTACCATCAACAGGCAAGCCTAATTTTTCCCTCAGCTTCTTATCAATCCATGCCTGTTCAGAAGCTCTATACAAACGTTCATAGTAAATGGTATCACTTTCAGGGTCAAATGTAATTTCACCATTTATAAGCTTATCCTTTATCTCACTGAAGCGATACCTTTGCCCATCTATTATTAAAATTGGATCACTCCTATCTAATTCTGCAAGATGCCTATTGACATACAAGCGAGCCAGGGTCCAAAGGCTTACTGCGCCAATAGAATAGGCTCTTCTCGTCTCTTGTTCATATTCCATTCCAAATTCTATTGAATGCCTGTTTTCTTCTCCTTTGCCTTTCTTACGTGGAACTATATCAAAACCGCCGTTGAACCACACACGGAAACGGGAATTATTACTAAAAGAATAGCCTCCATATTGACGACCTGGTATGAACCAAATGCTGTATGATGTATAGTCAGCAAGAGTTCTTTCACCATTAGCTATAGCAGGACTATTAATGACAGAACCGATGGACTGCTCACCGACAGCATTTGCCAGATATTGTTCAGTAATCCTTTCAAGATATGGATTCAGGCCTCCCGGGATGAAGGTGTCTATAAGATAGATGGAACCTAAATAAACATTATTAATGATAACGGGGCGTCCTGCAATTGCAGACAATACAGAATCGCTGGAAGGGAAGTAAAACGGCACTTCACGCTGCATAAACTTACCTATATAACCATAATTAAAAGGATTATATCTATGATAATAATCAGCAGTTGTAGCAAAACTCTTGCGATACTCAAACTGAATTGAATAAGAGAAGTCTCTAATAACAGAAGTAGTATCTTTAGTGGGGAACTCTTGTCTCAAACGAATCATCCCGTTCATTTGACGGCTTCTTGTCCATGGCTGACGCTCCCAGTTCATAAGTGAATACCTATGCACATAAGCTCTACCCCACTCATCAATATAAAAGCCTCCTAAGGTAATATTGAGATTCTCCTTTGGCGAAAAGTCAAACTTAGTACTTAAAGAAACCCTGTTCCTATAAGCATTCAAGCGATACTTAATAGGTTCAAAAGCATCCCTTCTCAACAACTCAACCTTTTTGATGAAAGCACCTTGCTCGGTCTTAATCAGTGGCTCATTAACCACATCTTGAAATACACTATCCTTCATCTTAAATATGTAGAAAGAGGGTCTGTAGTCTTTTTGATAGTTATACTCACCAGAGAAGAACATTCCAAGAATCGGACGCTTCTTTTTACCCTCTTCATCTTTCTCCCATAATAACGGGGTAGTAAAGCTTGCTCCAACAAGGTTGTAACCATAAGGGTCCAAAAACTGGGATGTAACTGCTTCAAATCCAAAACCGGGTCTTGAACTTGGTCCTTTGGTAGTAACAGTAATAATACCACCAGTAGCGTCACCGTATTTAGCAGGAACACCACCAGTAATAGTAGATATCTGTTCTATAGCCCCCTTAGGAAGGCTAATACTACTACCAAAAAGTTTCATTCCATCAACAATCATAACGTTACCTGTAGTACGACCACCTTTAATATTCAATTCTGAACCCTCATCCCTCTGAAAGACGTTGGCACTGGTTGCTGCCAGGTCAGCAGGATTACGTGGCGATAACTTTTCTATTTCCTCATTACTCAATGTAAACTGACTTGTCGTCTGGTCCTTTTTGAAAAGAGGTTTTTTGTAAACAACTATTTCAACTTCATCCAATACTTCAGCTTTGGGCTTAAGCCTTATTACACCCACATCAACAACCTTTTCTGGGGGAACCTCTATGCCTGTAGTCCTATGTGTAGCCATACCGGTATATGTAACTTCCAAATCATAGGTACCAGGCTCGACAAATTTTATAATAAAGTGTCCATCCAAGTCCATAACAACTGTTCCTTTGACATAAACACCGTTTCTATAGAGTTTCACAGCTGCACCAAATGCCCCTTGCCCTTGGTCATCAAGAACACGCCCTTTAATAGCACCTGTCTGTGCAAATACTGTAATATAACTCAGAAAGAAAGCTATCACCAATCCCATCACTCTCAATGCTCCCCTTCTCATGTTAGCGTCTTTTCACGTTTTATGTTCTGTTTGCAAAGATAAACAACTTGATTTATTCAGTAGCAAAAATAGGCAAAAAGAATTAAAGTGTCAAATTTCAATAGCATATTTTATCTTCCTGATTATCAGTTCTTTCATTTTATTATACGCTTCATAAGAATGCCCAGCCACATGGGGCGTTATTATAACATTATCAAAAGGTTCAAATTCTTTAACCATTTCAGGCTCTGGTTCTCCTTCAATAACATCAAGTGCCAAACCTCCGATAACACCTTTTCTCAAACCTTCAATCAACGCATAAGTGTCCACCAATGCCCCCCTGGATGTGTTTACTATCAATACTCCCTTCTTAACTTTTGTCAAAGTTTCTTTATCAAATAGACATCCGTTGTCATAATCCTGAATGTGAAAAGATATTATGTCACTATGTGACAAAAGCGTGTCATATGAAACCATATGTACACCCAAAATGGGATTCATTCTGCGAAATGGGTCCCAACACAGAACATTAGATCCCATAGAGACAAGCCTCAAAGCCACCTCCATTCCCACATTGCCATAGCCCACCAACCCTACTATTTTGCCACGCAGCTCTTCACCAATTGCTCCCTCCCTATTCCATCTGGTTTGTTCTCCTTTTTTGAGAGCTATTTTAATTCTCCTTAATAATCCTATTATTAATAATAATGTATGGTCTGCAACAGCCTCTCTATTCCCCTCCGGAACCCTTACAAATTTTATCCCTCTCTCTCTTAGAGCCTTAAGGTCTATATTATCAAAGCCAGAACCTACTCTAACCACCAGCTCAAGGTCAGGGAAATTATCCAACAATTCTCTATTAAGTATAGGTTTGGAAGCTACAATAAGGACTTGAACTTTAGGGATATCAGCCATGTCAGAATTAATTAAGTCTATAACATCTCCTAACTGACCCAATGAACTTTTCAAATATTCATGTCCAGCAGCCCAAAACCCAATTTTCATTTGAAAATTACATTTTCAAAAGTGGAGACAGGTCTATTGCCTTTACGCTATGGGTTAAACTTCCAATGGAAATGTAATCAACACCTGTCAGGGCAATATCTCTGACATTGTCCAGCGACACACCCCCAGAAACTTCTACTTCAACACGTCCCGCCACAAAATCAACAGCATTTTTAATATCTTCTATGGCACGGAAATTATCAAGCATCACCCTCGTT